>CAZEHI010000036.1:0-4224 GCA_964512355.1 uncultured Candidatus Saccharibacteria bacterium
ATAAGGTACGTTGGAGTGCATTTAAAGAAACTACACTTTCCGATTTATCCCCAGAAATGATATATACCCGAGGAATCTCTATTACCCCTTGTCGTGTAACCGTCCCCACCGTCCTTATTGAAAGTTGCTTTTCTTTAGCGACGTCTTCGACCACTTTTTTGATCAGCCTAACTTCTTCAGGACTTGCAGCATCTATCAAAACAGTTGCTTCTACCATTCTACTTCCTCCTTCTGATTAGTGAACTATTGGGAAAGAATCAATCACCCCCTTCTTCTCTCCCTTCCGTATTTACAATTGAAAGCATAACATAGCTCAAGCATTTGTCAAATAAAAAGTAGCCCCGACGGGATTTGAACCCATGTGACATGGATGAGAACCATGTATCCTAAACCACTAGATGACGGGGCCTAACCCTATGAGAATATCACATCTTCTAAGGATTTTCCACTGTTGGCGGAATTTGATAGTGGTTGATAACATATTGAGCCATTTTTTTAAAAATCGGCGCTGCTGATTCAGAAGAACTTTTAGCTTGCGGACTATCAAGCTTTATCAATATTGAAAATTGAGGGTCCAGAACCGGACCAAAGCCAATAAAACTCTGGACGGTTTTATCGGGATCGTAAATGCCCTTCTCGTTGATTACTTGAGCAGTTCCCGTCTTTCCTGCTAAAAGATACCCAGGGACTTTTGCCTTTTTCCCAAACCCCTCCTCAACAACCCGAGTCAACATAGTTGTTAATTGAGAAGCGGAATTGGGAGTAATAGCCTGTTTTGATAATTTCGGCGACGTCGCTTCTTCTCCCTGAACGCTTTCAACGACAAAAGGCCTCATTAATTTTCCATTATTGGTAATCGCTCCAAAAGCAGAAATTAATTGAATAGGAGTTACCGCCACTCCTTGTCCGAAAGAAGCCGCTGCTAAATCCCTCTCACACCCGTCTATTAAATTCTTGTTCTTTGAATACATTTCTCCAACCAAATCAATATTGGTTAGTTGGGTAAAACCAAATCGCTTCAAATATTTTAAAAATAAATCTCGGCCCAATTCCTGCTCTACGAAAACAGCTCCAGTATTAATTGACCTTTCCAAAACCTCAGTCATTGTCCGTTCTCCCCAAACCCGACGATCATAATTATGAATTAAAGAACCGCCAAGACTAACATACCCCTTGTCTTCAAAAGTTGTCTGTGGGGTTATTTTCCCCTCGTTTAATCCGGCAGCCATCGTGAATGCTTTAAATACTGATCCCGGTTCAAACAATTTTTGAATAGCACTATTTTGGAAAGATTCTAATTCTTCCTGAGAATAATTATTGGGATTAAAATTGGGATAATTAGCCATAGCCAAGATGCCTCCCGTTTTGGGATCAGCGACAATAATCGTCCCCGAACTAATTCTTAGATCTTCTTTAGCTTCTTTTAATAATTGCTCGGCCGTAAATTGAATTCCATAGTCAAGCGTCAAAAAGACATTGTTGCCCATTTCTAAAGTAGCATTGTCTTGGAGCTTTGAAACCAGATATCCATAGGGGCTCCCTTCCCAGCTTACCACCCCCCTCTCTCCTTGAAGCTCTTCTTGATATTCTTCTTCTATCCCATATTGTCCTTTTTGCATAGCATTCAAAAAACCAACTAAATGAGAGGCCATTTGTCCTTGAGGATAATAACGAACAGTTCTTTTTTGAGGAATTAAGAAAGAAGAATTTAAATTTTCAATCTTAGTAACTTCTTCCGGCTCTAAAACAATTGTTGTCGATCTTTCTTTTTTCAACCCCCTTAAGTCATTACCTAAAATATCTTTTAGCGACTGTAATAAAACAGCATCGGCAAAGATTTTTTGAGAAGGAAGATAAAGAATATCTTGAGTTTTATTAGTTGCTAAAAGCTCGCCCTGCTTAAAAAAAATCTGGCCTCTCTTGCTGCTCGTTTCCTGTAAAAAACTGCATTGGCCTCGCGCTAAAGCCTGATAATAATCCCCGTGAATAACTTGTAAAAAAAACAGCCGCCCTATAAAAAATATTGCGGTTGCAAAAAGAAAAACGAAAATAATGACAAGTCGTGGAAATCTCATTTCTACTTTTCTGTAAATTGGGCCGGATAAAGATTAAGATAACTTACTTCTTTAATCTTCTCCAGCTCTAATTTTTGTATTGCTGGTAATAAATTCTCTAAAGAATTAGCAAACGTATATTTATTTTCCAATTCTTGCGTTTCATCGAGAAGGACCTCGACTTTTTGCTGATAAATCTGAGCCAAATAAGAATTTCTTGTTGATTGATTAATCTGAAAAATATAAAAAGTAGAAAGACTGAGAAGGGCAATAAAACTAAATAACTCTACTAATTTAAAACTTTTATTGTAAGTCATAATCAATAATTGTTTTTTAAAAATACTTTTAATTTTTTTGAACAACTCTTAATTTAGCCGAACGCGATCGGGGGTTTCTCTTTATTTCTTCTGAAGAAGGAGTAATTGGTTTTTTCGTTAACAACGTACAGATATTTTGAGCAACCGCTTGTCGAAAGAACGTTTTTACTATTTTGTCTTCCAAATGATGGAAAGAAATGATGGCTAGTTTCCCCTGGGGTTCTAAGACATCGATCGCTTGCGGCAAAACCTGCCTTAGATTGTCTAATTCTTTATTTACCGCTATGCGCAAGGCCTGAAAAGTCTTCGTCGCCTCATGAATTTTTCTTTTCTGATACCAAGAGGGCACTACTGCTTTGATAATTGCAACTAATTCGAAAGTTGTTTTAATAACTTTTCTCTGGCGGACTTTAACAATCTTCGCGGCGATTTTTCTTCCAAAGCTTTCTTCTCCATATTCCAGAATTATCTTTCTTAACTTCTCTTCCGGCCATTCGTTGACAATCTGCTGAGCCGTCAAAGAAGTGGATGGATTATATCTCATGTCTAGGGGCTGATTTTCCTGAAAAGTAAATCCGCGATTCAGATATTGCAAGTGCCAGCTAGATAATCCTAAATCAAGAAAGATACCGGATATTGATTTAAACTGCTCTCTTTGAACAATTTCTTTTAAATGAACATAATTGTCATGCACCAAAATTATTCTTTCCCTCAACTCACTGCCTTGAATTCTTTTTCTAAATTGTTCCAAAACTATCGGCGACCATTCGATGGCTAAAACTTTTCCCTCTGGTTTATTTTTTCCCAAAATAGCGATAACATCTCCCCCTCCGTCTGCTGTGCAATCAATGAAATTCTGATTTGCTTTCGGGTTTAAGTAATAAAGCAATTCATTCTGTAAAACTGAAATGTGCATCAACAATTTTTTAACTTCCTAGTTCTTGTAACTTTTCGGCGATATCTTCAACATTCTTTTCAATATCTTTCTTGTAATTATTCCAAATTTGCTGATCCCAAATTTCAATTCGATTATATAACCCAGTTACCACTATGTTTTTCTTTAAAGAAGCATATTCCTTAAGGTAGTCTGGGATTAATACTCGGCCAACATTATCAATGCTTACTTCTACTGCCCCTGATAACATTATTCGGGAAAACCCTCTTGCATTAGCTTGGGGAAAGGGTAATTGACTTAATTTTTTGGCCAATATTGCCCATTCTTTCTGGGGATACAAGAAAAGAGACTTATCCAATCCTTTTGTTATTACCGCTTTCTTCCCGATATCTCTTCTGAACTTCACTGGAATAGCTATCCTTCTTTTTTGATCGATTGTATGTTTGTATTCTCCTATAAACATAAGTTATCAACAATTTCTTTAACTTATCCCACATTTATCCACAATCCCCCACTAATGTTCACTTTAACCCATTTTATTTCTTCTGTCAACCACAAATTAAAAAACGAAAAAATGGCCACTTCTCACTTGTTTATCCACATTCTTTCCACAAAAACAAACCCGCCCTCGATTCGAGGGCGGGCCTTTATGAATCTTTCAAAAAATCAGGAGGAATTTAGTTGTTTTTCCCAGCTATATGACGAAGCTTTAAGCTTGCTTTGTATTCTCTTACAATTAACTTCTTTTTCTTAAGCCATTTCCCTATCAAAACAAATTGATGTCTTAAAATAAAGATTACCAAAGAAGCAATCAACAAAGGAAGTGCAAAGTAATCAAGCCATTTATTGCCTGTTCCTGTTGCAATGGTTGACGCTCCAGCAACTACTCCTTTAGCCACAATAACTCTAGCCATGTCTTCCTCTGAGTCATCATCGTAGACAATTCGCGCATTACTAT
>CAZEHI010000037.1:0-4223 GCA_964512355.1 uncultured Candidatus Saccharibacteria bacterium
TAAGAGAGGATTTGGTAGGAGAGTTGGAAGCTATTAACCAATATCAGGAACATATAGACGAAACTGATAACGAAGAAATTAAAAAAGTTTTAGCTCATATTAGAGATGATGAGAAAGAACATTTTGCTGAATTGATAAAGGTTATTAGGAAATTAGACAAAACCCAAGAAGAGAAGTTTCAAAAGGAAGAACTTTGACCCATCAAACAGGCTCTAACATTATTTCATTTTTTATCTGGAATATCCCGACAGAGAAGCATCGAATCCACTCAGACAAAATGTTCAAGAAGTTCTTATAGAGCTTAATTCTTGAAAGTCCTAGATCGACTATAGGAGCATGACAACGAAAGTAGGGCCAAAAGCTCTTCTTTATTTATTGACAAGGGGGGGATAGAACAAAAACATAAAGTGTTTTAGAAAAGTTTTAGTAAAAATTATGTTGTATAAAGTAAACAAACAAAAATGCACAGGCTGTCGAGCTTGCATTGCCAATTGCCCTGGAGCAACCAAGATGGGAACTGACGGAAAAGCGGAGGTTATAGACCAAAGAAAACTTGAACAGTGCGGAGGAGAAAAGGTTTGCCCTTTTGGAGCAATTGAAAGAGTGGGAGAGGATAAAGAAAATGAATCAAATGCTTCGTTTCAGCAACCAACGTCTTCTTATAAATCACCGTTTGGCGGAAGAGGAATGGGAAGAGGCCCTCGAGATGGTAGAGGAAGGGGTCGTGGTGGCGGAGGAAGAAGATGGCAAGAATAAAATTGGCTCAAGATTCTTAAAACCCTCAAAGATATAATTTAATGTTACATATAAGTAAGAATAAATGTGTTGGTTGTGGAATTTGTGCAAGCATGTGTCCGGAAGGAATAGAAATATTGAACGGGAGAGCGAGAGTAAAAACTCAGAACGTAGATTGTTTAAAGAATATTGCAGCGGCATGTCCGCAGGGAGCGATAAAAAATATTAAACAAGAATTAATATTTGCCATTGGGACAGATGATAATAAAACTATAAAACAGGACGATCATGTAGGAATGTCAAAGTACTTTCAGACGTGGAAATATTTAGAAGGAGATTTATTCTTTCAAGAGAAAAGAGAAAATGTTAAATACGAAGAGGACGAGGAAAGAATTCACGGAGACCCTAATAAAGCTAAAGCAACATCATTGGTTTTATTAGGTGTTGATGTTATTGTCGGGAAAATGTTCGGTCCTAATATTATCAGATTAAAGAATAAGTTTGTTTGTGCTGTGATCAAAGAGCTGAAAATCAAAAGAGCAACGGAAATAATCAAAGAAAACATTAACGAGATAGTCGAAGAATATGATAAAAAGGAAAGAAAAGGAATAATATTATTTTGAGTTAGAATTTGACGAGTGTAAGAACAACGAGAAAGTATATTCATAATGAGCAACAAGGGGAAAACAAGAAATAGTAAGTAGCAGGGTAGGGTAAAATATTAAATTAGGTTTGTGGGATTAAATCCGGAATATAAATATATTCACCTGACTGCTGGACTTTAGTTCTAACATCGTCCACAATGCAGAGTCGAATAGTGAGGTATTCGGGAGACCGAGAGGTCTCATATTTTTGAAAAGTTCGAGAAAGAAAATTGCCGAGATAGCATTTTTTTGATAGATTTGATAGAATTTATTGAAGGTTAAAAGTTTATCTAATTTGTTAATTTTATATAAAAATATGGGATTTTTTGACAACACAATTCAAGGAATCAAAAACAATTTAAAACAGAGAGCCCGAGGTGAAGCAATTAGAGGTGTTGAAAAAGGGATAGGATCAATCATAAAAAGAGCTAAGAACAGATGTCCGAAATGCGGAAAGCCAATAACTAAAAAGGGACTGAAATTTTGTCCTTATTGCGGGGCAAAGTTAGTTCTCGTCTGTCCCAATCCTATTTGTCAGCGCGAGTCTCCTTTGGGAACAAAATTTTGTCCTTATTGCGGGACGAAATTAACAAAAACAAAAAAATCACTGAAAACAAAGTCGCCGGAATTCTGAAAGCAGTATTTATGAATTTAAAGGATCTAAAAATTAAATTACCGAAAGGATGGCAGGAAACCTCCCGTTTTGGTAATGAAAATCAATTCTCCATCTGGATAAATCATATAAGTCCGTTGGCTAATATAGATTCTAAGGTATTTCAAGACCAACTTCTTCCTTCATCAAGCGATAAAATAGTTATCACTAAAATAGGTATTCCCCGATCTGGTTCGGGACCTTTAAGTGATTTTTATGATCAGATGAAAGCATTTATATTGACTGGTTTTGCTCCGCCGGAAGTAAATCTTGAATGGCTTGAAAAAGTGTGGAAAGGAATGACTAAAACTCCTGACTTTGAACGGCCGGGAGAATCTGATTTAAGTGCCGATATCTCTGTCACCAGGCATCAGACCGAAGAAATTGCCAAGCAGTCATTTAAGAATATGGCTTTAATGCCGACCAAAGGATTTAATGTACCCGTGCCTGGGGGAGTTCAAATACCGGGAATGCCCAAAGATATGACTATTACTGAATTGCTTGGAAGCAATATTTATGAAAAGTATATGTCTGGAGAACAGCTGAAAAAATATGAGAAATATATACCGAAGAAAGAGATAGAAAAGTATAAAAAATATGTATCTAAAGAATATATGTCCAAGGAACGACTGGAGAAGATAAAGTCGGCGATGGAGGAGGTTCAAGAAAAGATACCAGAAGTGAAGCAGGACTTTTTAGAATCAGGCATCAAATTTAAGGAAAGGAAATATTTAGGATATGAAGCTATTTATATGGAGGCTAAAAATCCAAGACCAAAACCAAAATCAAAACCAATCTCATCATCAAGAAAAACTGACAGCAATACAGGTATGGGCACAAGCGGCTCCGGCGGCGGCTATACTGTTCTTGACCCTTTGCCAAAAATTTCTCAGTCTTATCAAGGAAAAGTTATTTCTTATCAGGCTATTTTAGTTAAAAATTATATTATTCTTGGAAGTCTATTATGGATAATTGCTTCTCTGCCTCTGGGCAATACCCCTTGTTACTCATTGACTAAAACTAAAGAAAAAATCCATTTTATTCGAGAGGGTGGAATAAAATATAAATATATAGATATTGTGCCAGTAGTAAGTAATTATGCAAAAGAAGGTTATTTTTATAGAGAGGAAATAGAAGGAATTTTAAAAAAAATAATTGCGAGACTATAAATTAGGTTAAATTGTCAGGATAATTCTTTAGAACACCAGATTGAGTAGAGTAACTTATTATATTAAAAATAAAAGTTTGCCAAACAAGTCGTTTTTGGTAAAATAAGGCAAGAAGTTACAGCATAAATTTAACTAAAAATAATATGTCTAAAACAATAATTGCGATTATTATTGTGATCGTTCTTGCGGGATTAGGTTACTGGGCTTATCAATCAACAATTGTTCCGGAAGAAACAACGACAGGAGGAAGTAAGATTTGTGTTAGTAACGAGGATTGCGTTATTTTTGGTGAAACCGGAGACTGTAACTGTGGTTGCTACAATAAAGACGATCTTCCTTCATCAACTGGTGGAGAATGTTTCTGTCAAGCGCCTGATTCATGTAAATGTGTAGCAGGTATGTGCGAAGGGGTTTTTAAAGGAAATCAACAAATGGAAACTAAAAACGGCGAGAAGTTCTTGGTAACTCTAGAAGCGAATCCAACTACCGGATATGAATGGCAAATAGATTTTGATCCTGTTTATATTGAATTGATCGTAAAAAATTATGTTCCTAGTTATTCAGAATTAATTGGTTCAGGCGGTGAAGAAATCTTCGAATTTCTTGCTAAAGAATCAGGAGAAACAGTAATAACATTTTCTTATCTGCGGCCATGGGAAGAAGAATCAATCAAAGAAGAGATTTACGAGATAATCATAGAATAGAGTGAGATGCGATTTCTCGAGATAGTATTTCGAATACTTTGTATATTAAATAAAAATTAATTAATATTCCCAAAATGTCTTTTTTTAGAAAAATCAAAACAAAATATTTAGTAGTTGCAACTATAATAATTTCTTTCTTGTTAGTTATTTTCGTTCCCATGAAAGAAGAATCCATCAAGGAGATTGGTACTATCCTTGGGATGGTGGGATTACTTTTCGCGATCTTGATAGGTTTCTTTATTACTGATCTATGGGGTCGATTTCAAAGAATAAGAGAGAATGTAGCAATAGAAGTGAGTGGTTTACAAACATATTTCTT
>CAZEHI010000038.1:0-4192 GCA_964512355.1 uncultured Candidatus Saccharibacteria bacterium
TCTCCTACCCGCATATGTTCAACTTCAAAAGTCACCCTTTGCACTGGCGTAAAAATAGCATCAACAGCAATTTCGCCAATGGCTAATCTTTTCTTCTCTCTTTGCTCTTCTGGCTGATAGCCAATCCCTTTTTCAACCGTTAAAAGCAAAGATAATTTTGCTTTACTGTCAGTTAAAGTCGCAATATATTGATCGGGATTAACTAGTTCTACTTGCGAAGGAAGATTTAAATCTCGACCAAGAATTTCTTTTTTACCTTTCGCCTCAAGCTTAATTTCCTGAGGTTCATCACTATAACTTCGAAAACGTAATTTTTTAATATTTAAAATAATTTGAATAGTATCCTCTTTTACTCCAGAAATAGTCGAAAACTTGTGAGGAGCTTCCTTGATGCTTAATTTTATAACCGCTGCTCCTTCTAAAGAAGAAAGCAAAACTCGCCGGAAACTATTCCCGATTGTTGTCCCATATCCTGGATATAGCCCAGCAATTTCAATAATTGCCTGATTGCCTTTCCGAAAAATAACTTGTGGAACAAAAGGTAGAAAAATCATATTTTTTTAAAATTAACGTGAATAATATTCAAAAACAGTTGAAACTTTTACCGGAATATTTATTTCTTCTATCGTTGGCAAGCGCAATAATTTTCCTGACATTTTTCCTCCTTTTACTTCCACCCAGGCTGGCATTTCTTTCTTTTCCAACCGGTTTTTAATTTCTCTAAAGACAGAAATTCCTTTACTTCTTTCTCTTACCTGAATAACGTCATTAAGATTGATTTGATAAGACGGACGATCAACAACCTTGCCGTTAACTTCAAAGTGCCGATGAATAACTAATTGATGGGCTTGACTCTTTGATTCAGCAAATCCCAACTGGTAGACCATGTTATCTAGTCTTCTTTCCAGCATCTGGATCAGAATTTCCGCTGCATTTCCACTTTGACCCCTGTGCTTTAAAGCCTTTTTAACATAGCGTAACATCTTTTTTTCTTTTAATCCGCCGTACCAGGCTCTTAATTTCTGTTTCTCGATTAATTGCTCCCCATAACCAGAAACCTTTGCCCGTCGGCGCTTATCTTTCCCTCCGGGAGGATATGGTTTTTTTATCATCGGACATTTGGCCGAAAAGCACTTTTCTCCTTTCAGGAAAAGTTTTTGTTTGAATCGGCGACAAGTTTTACATCTATTATCTTGCATATAATATATTCATTAAGCTCTTCTTGCTTTTGGTGGACGACATCCTCCGTGAGGAATCGGAGTTTTATCTTTGATGCTAGTGATTTCTATTCCCTGCGCCCCCAAAGAACGTACAGCCGCCTCCCGACCGCTGCCAACTCCCCGAATAATTATTTCAATTTGTTTAATTCCTAATTTTTCAATAATAGCCGCTATTGCATCAGCTACTTTTGAAGCCGCATAAGAAGTCGATTGTTTTGTTCCTTTAAACCCTAAATTTCCCGCACTGCGAGAAACCAAAACGTCCCCTTTCAAGTCAGTCAGGGTTATGATCGTATTGTTGTAAGAAGATTTTATATAGACTCTCGCAATTTTAATTTTGCCTACTCTTGCTCGCTTAATCGTATCTTTGCCTAGTGCTTTTTCTACGTCTTTTCCCTCTTGCAAAATTTCTTCTACCGTTTTTTTAATAACTCGCTTTTTCCCCATAATAAAAAATTACTTCGGTGTGGGAGCTTTGCGGTGCCCTGATCCAGCCGTTCGTCTAGCATAACCCCGTATTGTTCGGGAATTACTTCTTGTTCTTTGCCCTCTGACCGGCAGTTTTTTCTTGTGCCGCAACCCCCGCCAACAGTTAATCCTTTCTAGCCTTTTAACGTCTAAGCGAACTTTTTGTCTTAACTCTCCCTCTATCTTATAATCGCTCTCGATGATTTTTTTGAGTTTATTAAGTTCACCCGGCTTCAATTTGTTAGCTAAAACATCTGGCTTTATTTTTGCCTTAGCTAAAATCTTCTCGCTCGAAGTCGGCCCTATGCCATATATATAGGTTAAACTCACCTTTATCTTTTTATGATCAGGGATATTAATCCCGCTAATTCTCGGCATAACTTAAATTATCAACCCTGCCTTTGTTTGTGCTTGGGATTACTACAGATAACATAAATCCGACCTTTTCTTTTCACTATCTTGCATTTTTTACACATTTTTTTGACCGAAGATCTAACTTTCATAAAAACTATAAACGATAAATAATTCTCCCCCGGGCTTGATCATAAGGGCTTAATTCAACTAAAACTTTGTCTCCGGGGAGTATTTTAATATGGAAATTTCTCAACTTTCCCGACAAATGAGCCATCACTTTTTGATGACTATCTTCTAATTCAATTTTAAAAGTAGTGCTAGGAAGACTTTCTAAAACAACTCCTTTTCTCTGCAGCTCTTCTTTTTGTTTTTTATTCATTAATTAATAATATGGAGTAAAGAAAAACACTCCGTTTACTCATTTCAGTAAACAAGTGCTCGTAATAATAACAAAAAATAACAAATAAGTCAAACTTCACCAATTTAGGAAAACGTCGATTCGGCCTGGCGAAGAAGGAATCTTCTTCATCCAAAAGGGCCTTATTTTAATTTGTAAATCTCTGATAGATAAATAATTCTGCCGTAAAAGAGAAAGCGCACTAGAATAATCCAATCCTTTAATTCCATTTTTTATTTCCTCCTTAGGAAGAGGAACATAGTCTTTTGCTGATAGCTTCAAGATCAACATTGCCCGCCCTTGGTCTAAATTAGCTGTCAAAAGTTGATAATTCAAGTCCAAACTATCAGGAATAATAACCTTTCCGTCATCTTCAGCAACAGCTTCTATAAGTCGAGAAGCGATCTCTTTTAAATCCTTCCTAGAAAAAGCTAAGCTTTTGACTTCTACTTTCCCATAATAGTCAAACTGATCTAGGATTACCCCCTCTTCTATTGAGCTTCCTGCTTCAATCATTTCTTGGCTGAAAGCCTGTTCAAGAAAAATAAAATCTGGCCCAGCCTCTTCTTGAAAATCTTCTTTGCAAGCAGCAACGAGTTCTTGCTTTAATTCACTTTCCGCTTTCTCTAAGTCTTCCCCGGTAACTTGTTTGGAAACTTTTGTCTCTCCCCCTTCCATGCCAGCGAAAGATTGAGCATAAACTTTATCATAATAATTAGTCCCAAGTAACCCGGGAATAGAAAAGTTAGTTGGTCCAATATTAGAGCCGCTTCCAAGCTCCATCGCTACAACTTTTACTTCAACCCATTGAGGAACTAGCTCTCCTCCCTGAAATTTCGCTGCCGGAACATAAATACTTTCGGGAGAACGGAAATATCGCCCGGAACTAGAAAGAAAACGAGTTCCTGCTCTTAGAGTGATTGGTTTCGCCGGAGAATAAGCATTATAAACACGGACAAGCCCTTCTGCTTTTTTCTCCTCTTCCTTTGTTCCGGTTGAAGCAAATTGTCTTTGTTTTTCTCGACTATCAGTAAAAAGCTTTCCCGGAATAATATTACCTGCCTGATCAAGAGTTAGATAATTGTGATCAATGATTATTTCTTCCTGCCGTTGAATTATTTCTGTCTTTGGCCATATCTCTACAGTCGCTTTTGCCCAAAGCCATTGATAAGTCAACCCCGCTGCAAGAACTACTCCAAGGAAGATTAAGATTTTTCTAATTCGATGATGAGTCGTTTTTTTTCTAAACCCTCCTCTCTTTTTATCAGAATTTTCTTTTTGTCCTTCTGAATAATGAGGAGGAACAATATCGAAAAAAAGAGCCATGTAGATTTTAAATATTACTGTTTATTTTCAATGATAACACAAAAATAAATTTACGGGAATTAGTTAAGACCTGCCTTCATCCGTCTAATCCCTGCCCCAACTGATTCTTCTTTTAGAATAGAAAAATGGCCAAGCTCAAGAGTAGATTTAACGTGCGGACCAGCGCATACTTCTTCGGAAATTACTTGCTGATCCTTTCCTTGAATAGTGTAAACATCAACCTGCTTGGGATAATTTGCTTCCGCTATGGTTAAAGCTCCTCTTTTTACTGCTTCCGAAAGCAACATTGTCTGATGCTTTACCAGCAAATCATTTTTAATATTTTGATTAACTTCTTTCTCGATTTCAGCTATCTCTTGAATAGTAGGTTTGCGGTCAAAAGAAAAATCAAAGCGCAATCTTTCTTCGTTAATATTCGATCCTTTTT
>CAZEHI010000039.1:0-3998 GCA_964512355.1 uncultured Candidatus Saccharibacteria bacterium
GGATAGAAGATATTGTTGCAAAGCATTTGGATAATATTGGAGCTCAGCAGATTTTCTTGCCCACTTTACAACCTAAGCGGCTTTGGGAAGAAACTGGTCGCTGGGAAAGCATTGTTCCTCCCTTATTTAAATTGAAGGACAGGCACGGAAAGGAAATTGCTCTTGGACCTACTCACGAAGAGGTAATAACCGATTTAATTCGGCGACGAGCAGTTTCTTATAAAGATTTACCAATTGCCTTGTATCAAATCCAAAATAAATTTCGCAACGAGGTAAGAGCGAGTGGGGGATTGCTCCGGACGAGAGAGTTTATCATGAAAGATTTATATAGTTTCCATGCTTCAAAAAAAGAGCTGGACTCTTTTTATCAAATAGTTAAAAAAGTTTATGGTGAGATTTTCCAGGAATTAGAATTAGATTTACTTTGGGTAGAGGCGGATTCGGGGACAATCGGAGGGAGCGTTTCCCACGAAGCAACAGTATTGGCGGAGAGCGGAGAAGATAAGATATTAATCTGTCCTAATTGTAATTATGCTATTAATATCGAAGGGCCTTCTTCGAGCAAGAAACAATGTCCTCGTTGTTCTCATTCACTTAAAGAAAAAAGAGGGATTGAGATAGGACATATTTTTCAATTGGGTGATAAATATAGTCAGGCAATGAAAGCAACTTATACTACTCCAGACGGTCAGGAAAAATTTATTTCAATGGGTTGCTACGGATTGGGAATTGCTCGTATTATGGCAACTTTGGTTGAAAAACATCATGATCAACAGGGAATAATTTGGCCGAAATCAGTAAGTCCTTTTTCTGTTTATTTAATAGGAGTAGAAGAACAAGAATCTTCTTCGGTGGGGAAAGCAGTTTCTTCTTTGTATCAACGCCTCAAGAAAAATGATATAAAAGCGTTATGGGATGATCGTCAAGAGAAGAGTGCGGGAGAAAAGTTTGCTGATGCCGACTTGCTCGGTTTCCCTTATCGTTTATTGATTAGTAAAAAAACTTTATTAGGGAATAAAGTTGAAGTTAAGGAGAGGAAAAGTGGGAAAATTGACTTAATTAAATTAGATGATATAATTAAGCATCTTAAAAAATAAGCTTTTATTGTGTTAAAAAATAATTTTCAGTCAAAATTTTTTCAGGATATAGCCATTGATTTAGGAACAGCGAATTCTCTGGTGTATGTTCGCGGAAAGGGAATCATGATTAATGAGCCTTCGGTTGTTGCTATTAATAAAAAGACAGGGAAGATTTTAGCAATCGGGAAAGAAGCGAAAAAAATGGTTGGCCGTACTCCTTCTCATATCGTAGCCTCTCGTCCTTTAACTAAAGGAGTAGTATCTGATTTTGAGGTTACTGAACAACTATTAAGGTACTTTCTTCAAAAAGCAAGAGGGCCCAGTTGGCTTCCCCGATTTTGGTCGAGGGTGATTATCGGAATTCCTTCCGGAATTACCGAAGTTGAAGAAAAGGCAGTGCGTGACGCAGCCAAAAATGCTGGAGCTTATCAGGTGTTCTTAGTTGATGAGCCAATTGCCTCTGCTATTGGAGCAGCAATGCCCATTCAGGAAGCAAGCGGCAATTTTATTATTGATATTGGTGGGGGAACGGCAGAAATGGCGGTCATTTCTTTAGGAGGGATTGTCACCTCAACAAGTTTAAAGACGGCTGGAGACAAGTTGAATCAAGACATCATTTCCTTTGTCCAAGAAGAGTACAAACTTTTAATAGGTGATCAAACTGCTGAGAGGACTAAAATCGAAATTGGATCAGCAGTTTTAGTTAAAAATCCGAAAGAAATGCCAATTCGTGGCCGGAATTTAGTAACCGGACTGCCCGAAGAAATAATTATCTCAACTAAGGAAATTTATAGAGCATTGCATCGATCAGTTGAAGAAATCGTTACTGCGGTAAAAGCAACTATTGAGGCAACTCCTCCAGAGATTCTTTCTGATATTATGTCAGAGGGAATTTATTTAAGCGGCGGCGGGGCTTTACTGCATGGACTTGACCGCCTGATATCTCAAGAAGTGAAAATGCCGGTTAAAGTTGTGGGAGATTCATTAACAGTTATGGTTAGAGGGGCGGGAATGATTTTAGAAAACCTTGATGAGTTAAAAGATGTTTTGAATAGCGAAAACGAAAGAGTGCCTCTTCGAGAGAATAAAGAGTAAATTTATTTTATTTTTAAAACCCGTTTTTCTTAACGGGTTTTTTAGTTTCAGACGAAAGTTAGTTCAAAAATTTGTTAGTTTTTTTGAGAACAGAATCTATCTTGCCTCTCATAATATCTTCTAAATTGTACCAACTTTTGTTGATGCGATGATCAGTTAGTTGATTGCGGGGGAAATTGTAAGTTCTAATTTTAGCAGCTCGTTCAGCGTGGCTAGCTTGATTCTTTCTCCTTTCGCCTTTTTTTAATCCTTTTTCCCTTTCATTTTTTTGGATTAATTTGGTCTTTAAAAGAGTTAGTGCATTTTTACGATTTCCTCTTTGGGAGCGTCCTGCTTGAGAACTAACGACAATTCCAGTTGGTAAGTGGGTTATTCTTACTGCTGTTTGCCTCTTATTAACATTTTGCCCGCCTGGGCCGGAAGATTTAAAGAAATCTATTTTTAAATCAGAAGGGTCAATTTTTACTTGGGACAGGTGCTTATATTTTGGCAGAGTAACGACAGTAACAGTAGAAGTATGAATACGGCCTTCTTTCTCTGTTTGCGGAATTCTTTGGACTCGATGAACTCCTCCTTCATTTTTTAACATTAACCAGGCTTCAGTGCCTTTTAATTGGAAAATAATTTTTTTGTATCCTCCGGAAGTATTATAATTTAAGTCAATTATTTGTTGTTCCCATCCTTTGCTGGTTGCGTATTTAGAATAAGATTGAAATAAGTCTCTGACAAAAAGGCCGGCCTCTTCTCCTCCAGTGCCGGCCCGGATTTCAATAATAATTGCGTTTTCATTTATTTCTTTTTGCTCCATCTCTCTTTGAATTTTTGCACTTGTCCTTGGGCATTAATTATTTTCTGCTCTCCAGTATAAAAAGGATGACACTTAAAACAAATTTCGGTTTTAATGTCTTTTTGGGTGGATCCTATGGCAAAAACATTGCCACAGCTGCAGGTAACTTTCGCTTTGGGATAATATTTTGGATGAATTTTTTCTTTCATAGTGTATTTAAGATAACAAAAATTGTGATAGTAATCAAGCCCTAAATTGATTTTTAAGCGAAGGAGTGTTATATTATGGTAATCTTGCTTGCAAGAATTCATGAATTTAATAATACTTTATGCCGATATTCAAAAAAGTAAAAACAAAAAAAGTAGCCAAGGAAGAAAAAGGGAAACAAAATGGTATGCTCAAAGAAATGACGAAAGCAGGAGTTGCTTTTGGTCATAAGACCTCAAAACTACATCCTAAAATGAAATCATATATTTTGGGAATGCGTTCTACTATTCACATCATTGATTTGTCGCAAACAATTTCTTGTCTGGACAAAGCATTAGAATTTATTGAGCAAGTTGTAAAAGAAGATGGGCAGATTCTTCTTGTTGGAACTAAAATTCAATTTCAAAAAATAGTAGAGGAAGTAGCTCAAAAATGCAACTTTCCTTACGTCAATCATCGTTGGATTGGCGGAACTCTTACTAATTTTAAGGTGGTAAGTAGTCGCATTAATTACCTAAAAGAACTAGAGGATAAAGAAGCAAAGGGGGAGCTCAAAAAATATACTAAGAAAGAACAGTTAGATTTTAAAATAGAAGTCGAAAATCTGGAGAAAAAGTTTGGAGGATTAAAAATTATGAGTTCTCTTCCTCAAGCTGTTTTTGTTATAGATTTTGATAAAAATTTCCTTGCGGTTAAATAAGCTCAAAAGAAGGGGATTAAGACAATCGCTTTAGTAGATACGAATATGAATCCTCAATTAGTTGATTATCCTATTCCGGCTAATGATGATGCTTTATCGTCAGTAAAGTACATTTTGGATAAAATAGTAG
>CAZEHI010000040.1:0-3988 GCA_964512355.1 uncultured Candidatus Saccharibacteria bacterium
TGGTTTATTAAAATAGAATTTACTAATTTCAATAAATTAAAATCTTAAACAAATTTTCCCATTCTTCTTATCTAGGTTTTCCTCAACTTATCCCGAATAAATTCTTTCTTTAATAAGATGGATTTCTTCGGCTACACGATTATCTTGCTCGATAGCAGAAGATATCTTGTGACAAGCGTGCATGGCTGTTGTATGGTCGCGTCCTCCAAAAGTTTCGCCAATACTAGGATAAGATTTCCGTAATTCTTCCCTTAATAAATACATTGCCACCTGTCTTGGTTGGGCAATATCTTTTCTTCGGCTACGAGAAAAAATCTGTTTAATGTCGAGACTATAAAACTTTGAAACAGATTCAATTATTTTTTTGACTGTTGTTGTCTTTATCGGCGATTGAATTAAGTCATGAAGAAGAACTTTCGTCTTCTTTACGTCAGGTAATTCTCCATATAATTTTTGAAAAGCGCGGAGGCGATTTACTGCCCCTTCTAATTCGCGAATGTTGTTTTGGACATTAGAAGCAATATATTCTAAAACATCCTGGTCGGGACATATATTACTCTCTTGAATTTTTGATTCTAGAACAGCAAGGCGACTTTCATATTTCGGGCGACTTATGTCGGCGATCATTCCTCCTTCAAATCGAGACTGCAATCTTTTTTCCAAAGTAGGAATAGCGTTAGGTAAACGGTCAGAAGAAAGGACAATTTGTTTATTCCTCTGGTAAAGAGCATTAAAAAGATGGAAGAATTCTTCTTGGGTTTTTTCCTTTCCTGATAAAAATTGAACATCATCGACAATTAGAACGTCAAGATTTTGTAATTCGGACTTCAACTGCTCAATTGATTTTTCTCTAAGCGAGGCAACAATTTGGGAAACAAATTTTCCGGTGGAAGTATATTTTATTTTGCCAGCTTTGTTTTTTTCTTTAATACTATTTCCAATAGCTTGGAGGAGGTGTGTTTTTCCGAGACCGACTCCTCCATATATAAACAAAGGATTATAGGCACGACCGGGATCTTCTGAGACCGCCAAAGCAGCGGCGTGGGCCAATTCATTGAAAGGGGCAGTTATAAACTTTTGGAAAGTATAGCGAGGATTAAGGCCAGTTTTCTGATTAATCTGCAACTGTTCAAAAGAAGATTGATTGTCTTTTATTTCTTGAGAAACGGGAGAGGTTTCAAGGCTGGTTTCTTTTGGATGAATAATGGTGTAATGTATTTTTCTAATATTGGAATCTAACTCTTGAAGAATTTTTAAAATAGAGGAGTGGTATTTTTTACTTAACCACTCTTTCGAAAAATTATTAGGAACAGAAATAAAAACCTCTTGATCAGTTTTCTTAATGATTTTTGTGTTTTTAAACCAAGTTGCGAAGCTTGCCGGCGAAACTTTAAATTGTAGTTGGGCTAAGACAGATTGCCACAATTCTTCCTTAGTCATGTTTTTTATTGTAGCATAAAATTACAAGTTTTTCTAAAACTCCCCATGGTATCAGCAAAAACAAAATTTTGTTAATAACCTGTGCATAAATTGGGCAACACAAACAGATTGACCAAAGGCTCCTTGATTGTTATTCTAAAGGATAATCTCTTCATTCTATGTTGTCTCGACTTAATCGCTTAACCCAAAACAAGGATTTTCAACGAATCTATGATCACGGGAAGACTCATCGCAGTCCTTATTTAATGATCAAGGTTTTAGAAAATGAGCTATCGATTAATCGTCTAGGAATAGTGGTTAACAAAAAGGTTTCCAAGAAAGCAGTTGTCCGTAATAAAGTCAAGCGTCAAATAAGACACTTGCTAAGTGGAAAACTTTTTCAATTAAAATCAGGATATGATATTATAGTGGTTACTTATCCAAAAATAAGAGACCAAGGATACGAGACAATTAGAGAAAACTTAATGGAAGTTTTTCGAAAAGCCAAATTGTTGTAAATATGTCTATTATTTCTATTTTTAATTTATTTTTATATCAGCCTCTTTTTAACTTGCTGATCTTATTGTATGTCTATCTTCCCGGCAGCGATCTGGGCATAGCCGTTATTGTTTTAACAATACTAGTGCGCTTGCTCTTTTATCCTCTTTCTGTCAAATCGATTAAAACTCAAGAGGCAATGAATAGAATACAGCCTCGTCTGGAAGAAATAAAAAAGAAATTTAAAGATGATATTCAAAAGCAGTCAGCGAAGATGATGGCCCTTTACAAAGAATATAATATTAGTCCCTGGTCTAATCTCCTCCTGATGCTTGTTCAGATTCCAGTTATTATTGCTCTCTTTCAAGTCTTTTCTCGCGGTTTCGGCCCCGAGATTCTGAAATTAAATCTCTACTCTTTCGTTGCCGTTCCCAATTTATCCTCTCCGACTCTGCTCGGAATTCTTAATTTGACTCAACCTAATATTATTATAGCTGTCCTAGCCGGAGTAACTCAGTTTTTTCAGACAAAGATGATAACTCCCTCTTTTAAGAAAAAGAAAAAGGGACAAAAGAAAGTAATGGGGGCGGGAATGCAAAAATCAATGCTCTACCTTTTCCCTCTTTTCACTATTTATCTTCTCTCACGCCTAAACTCAGCTGTCGGCTTGTATTGGTTGACTGGCAATCTCTTTGCTTTGGTCCAGCAGTACTATTTGCTCAGACATAAACATGATTAAGAAAAAAGAAGTAAAATTGGCCCAAGAAATTGTCCAAGATTTTTTTCAACGGATGTTGCTTGATTCTTCAATCAAGATTAAAGATTCTTCGCCGGGGATAATTAGCATCGAAATGGAAGTTGAAGAGGCGCCAATATTGATTGGAGTAAACGGAGAAACTCTCTTGAGTATTCAAAGTTTGTTAAAGAAAATCCTGACAAAAAAAATTGGTCAGCCAATTTTTGTTGATCTTGATATTAATGGCTATAAGAAAATGAAGACAAAACAACTCCAAGATTCAGCGGCAACAACCGCTGATCAAGTTGCTTTAACCGGAGCAGGAGAAGCCCTTCCCCCAATGTTTGCTTGGGAAAGGCGGATTGTTCACATTACTCTCGTTGAGCGGAAAGATGTTTATACGGAAAGCGAAGGATGGGGGAAAGAACGGCGGGTAGTTATCAAACCGACTCCTTAAGGGGTTGTTGACGGAGCCTGTTCAACGATCGGAATAATGGCAATGTGTCCTACCCTTGGACGGAAAGCGACAGTTCCTCGCAAGATGGAACTGCTTTTTAAATCAGTGGTGCTACCCTTGAAAACCTGACAGTCAGCTCCGGCGTTCTCATCGTTGCTATAAGGGAGATCGTTGCTTAAAACGACCCAATAGTGTCCGTCAACTTTGACGGAGTAAATTCGCTCGAGGTCATGCCATGGATAGCTGATTTCTTCTTCCCAAAAATATTGGTGGCCTCCCTGAATTTCAGAAGCGGGAACAGTATAGCAACCCGTTCCATCGAAATCGGTTGTAAAATCAAGATTTTGGCAGAAGGTAACTCCTCCCTTTAGTTCTCCGTCGAATTGGCGGGCGAAGATATCAAGACTGCGAATTCGTCCTGGTTCAATGTCCAATTCATTAATCGCAGTACATTTGGGAAGAATAGTGTTATTGACAGACCCCAAATTGTGAGTGTCCACTGCTTCTCCTTCGTAGACGATGCCGCATTGTCCCTCTCCTCCGGTTTTGGTGTGGAAGATTCCTCCCCAATAAATATCGGGCGAATAATAATTAAGAGTGCCAGTAGGATGATTGGCCATCCATTCATTGGCTTCATTGTAAGTATAGCGGAAGCGAAGTGATTCGGTGCGATCATTAAAAAGTCCCAGATCCCTGCTTTCTATGCTGATTCCTAAAGGAAGATTATCTGGATAATTGCTAAAGTCGATCTCGCAATTTCCCGTCGGGAACAACATTAATCCGGAAATTATTTTATCGAAGTAAACAGATTTAGGATCGAAAGACAAAGACTGGCGAGTATCCCCATTCTCGTCAACAAAATCATTGCTTACTTTTAT
>CAZEHI010000041.1:0-3859 GCA_964512355.1 uncultured Candidatus Saccharibacteria bacterium
AACATATAATAAACTACCTTGAAGACTAAAGCTGATTCCCCTAGTTGAGAGAAATGTACTCGGTCGATTTTTGCCAATTTAATTCTCTCAATAATATTCTTAACTAGGATAGGAATCTTCTCCAGTTTTTGTGCCGAGGTACCATAAACAACCCCAAAAGAGAACTCTATTCTTCTTCTCTTCATTTTCCGATAATTTTTAATACTTATCCCAACTAATTCTTTGTTGGGAACAATTAATTCCTCTCCTTGCAGTGTTTGAATACGCGTTGATTGAATTCCTATTTTCTTAACCATCCCCATATCATTACCAACCGCAATAAAGTCCCCTGTTGCAAAGGGCTTGTCAAAATAAATCGAGAAACAAGAAAAGATATCTGTCAAAATTCCTTGGAGAGCAAAAGCAATAGCAATTCCTCCAATTCCCAGTCCGGCGATTAAAGTAGTAACTTTAAAGCCCAAGCTTTGAAGAAGAATCAGACTGACTATCAACCAAAGGATTATTTTCGTTACCCGCCCTAGTAAAGTTATAATGGATCTATCGATTTTCTTTTCCCCGACTTTTTTCTTTTCTGCTAAAATGACAATGCCAACATCGATTAAAGCCTGTAAAATCCTTACTAGATAATAAGCAACAATAATTAATAGAATATAAGAAAGGTATTGGTTGACTTGATCAGATAAATAAATAAAACGAGAACCCATCCATAGTGAAAAAGATAAATAAAAAGGCCAGTTAAGCAAATTAACAATTTTAATAAATGTTTCTATTGCTTCAATGTTCCTCTCCTTCCCTATTCGCCGGATCTTTTTTACAATAATATCTTTGAATAGTTTAATTAGAATAATAGTTATTGCAAAAATTCCGAGAGCAACAAAATATCTCCCGAGAGTATTACCAGCAAAATTATATTTTAATATTTGAGAAAAACTCATAAGACCGTACTTAAACTACGTTTAAATAGTATAACAAAATCTTTTTGGAATTCAAAAAATATTTCTCTTAAGTTTTAGTAGAACTAACCAAACTTCTCCCGTCAGTGTTTTGCCCACAGACATTTGTCGGTTTAATTAATTAATAATTCTAACATTTCATTTGGAGTTTTCCCATTTAGGGAACAATGCTCCAGGTTATTGTACTTTTTGTTCCACGCTTTAATCTTGCAATTCAGTTCTTCTCGATTTTTGAATATTGTTCTATTGTAAAACATTTCTCGGTCTGTTCGATGAGATCTCTCCACTTTTCCGTTTTGAGCTGGCTTCCCGGGATCAATTAGATAGTGTAATATGTTGTGCTGCTGACACAAGAGGTCCAGAACATGCAATCTCGGATTAAAGAGGTCGCTGCTTTTCAAGTATCCAGTATACCTATTGGTGAAATTACTTCCATTATCCGTTTTTATCGCTCGTATTCTAAAGGGAGCTATTTTAATTAATTCTTCGAGAAAGTTTATTGAGTCAGCGTTCGAACAGTTGTCATATATTTTTAGACATCTCCATCGGGAAGCACAATCAATGGCCGTAAATTGATAATATTGTTTATTTTCAACTAGATCGGGCACATATTTAACATCGATCTCCACTAGTTCTCCTTTGCCAAGAGGAACTTTGACGTATTTGTATTTTAGCTTTCTTATTCGATACTTTCTCACCAATCCCTCTTTTTTAATTATCTTCTGAATGGTATTTCTGTGAAGAACAATATCCTCCTTTGCTAACTTCCATTTCAACTTCTCCGCACACAGTTTAGTCTGTTTTCTTAACTCAATAACTCTTTCCTTAACTCTAATAGGTGTTTCCTTGGGATTAGTCCTCGGCCTCGTTGATTTAGGCACCAATCCTGACTCTCCATATTTCTTGTAATTAGACAACCATCTTTCTAGGCTTCTCCTGCTGTGCGAGCAAACCTTGACGGCATCGATTATCCTTATCTCTTTATTGTAGATGGGAAGTACCCACCTTAACCTTTCTTCTTTAATTGTTTTTGGCATGTTTATACACATACTCAAGATAGTAATCTATCTTGATGAAAACCGCCATATGTGTGTAGACATTACCTCAGCCCCTTGACAAATATAACAAAACATTTTATTATTCTATTATAGAAAGTTGTTCGCTACAAAAAAGGAGGAACGATGAAAAAACAGGTCGTTGTTATAATGGGACTGCTACTGGCAGTCTCGTTGGCAGTTGGAGCACAGGTGGCACCACAGTTTGACGTGATACCGCGGATCCCCGTGGTGGGAGAACCAACGAGCTTTATCTCTTGGTTCCCCCCTGGATACGACGTTCACTGGAGCGTGAATAACGTTCCGGTTGGTATCGGGCAAACGATTAAGTATGTTTTTCCTTCGATAGGAACATATTTAATCGTAATGGAAGTTTTCCAGGGGCCACATCTGGTCTACTCAGAAGAGCAATTGGTGAAGACGCAATATTCGCCACCAGGATACAATCCTATCCCTCCTCCAGAGAGCCCTTATGTTCCCCCGGAAACTGACATTGACCTAGATCTTTCCTCAGCATCAACAGTAGGATTGATCTTCATCATCATCGGCGCTTTGTTGTTGCTCCTGGAGCAATAACGCTATATGCCAGTCTTTCTGTTTTGCCATCATGTGGCACAGGGAGACTGGCGCCTTTTTTTATTTCAAACCAACAATGAGTTACTAAACCTTTCGTTTTCTTGATAAGAGCTTCTCTGCTATCAGACCATTGATAACCGAAAACAATATCATATAGATAGTAAGTATTAAAACAAAAGGAAAACCAAAATAATAAATCATTATCGGCAGAAAGGGTATTTTGATAGCTCGACTATTAAGAGAAGCAACAATTAAAGAGTTTTTTGTTCCTTTCTGCCGTAGGTCACGAAGCAAGGGATACCATAAGTATATCGGTCCAGCTGATAAAATCCCTCCGATAATCATAAGCACCCATCCCTTGTATCCCGAAGACGTCCCCAGAACATGAGCAACTCTTCTTGGATTGAAAAATAGCTTCGAAACAAAAAGTAGAATAAAAACAATAACTAGCGTTGGCAGTATTTTAAGGAAAAGTCTGCCAAAAACTAAAAAGGCTTCTTGTGCTAAAGAAAAATTAAAAAGGGACACTATTAGATAGAAGAACAAAACTGTCGATAGAAAAATCCATCGACTATTATTTCGAACTATTTTCCTTCTTCCCCTTCCCACTCTCATTCCCATTCCTCTTCCTCTTCTCATACAACAAAAGATAAAGTTAAAACTGTTAGAGCAGCAACAATCATCACCGTGACAAAACTGATTATATTCCGGACAATAGCAAATTTTTTCCCAAGGAATAGCGACTCCATCGGCAATTGAATCAGACCAACGCTCACCCAAGCTAAAATAAAAGCTGTTACTGCCATTAAATTAACTCCTTGATTCAATAATTCCCCGCCAATGATATACCCGACAACTGGGTTCCCCATAGCAATACTCCCCAGAACTGTCCCAAAAAATAAATTTAAGATTTCTCTCCCTGGGGAAAAAATGCGAACATAGAAATCAGAAGGAATTAAAACCGTCGAAAGACTGACAAGCAATAACATCCCTAAGACATAAGGGATTATTCTTTTAAAAGTCCAGAATGTTTTTCGAAAACATTCTTCAGCTTGCCCTGAGGAACTAAAATATCTTGGCATTTTAAAAAAATAATTAAGAAGAAATATTTTTGTTTCTAATATTCCGAGCCAATTCCTTTAACTCGGCAATATCCTTTGACGGCCCAAGTCTAGTTGATAAATAACCTGGATAATTATCAAAAAAGACCCTCTGATGTGATGCCGTCCCTGTAAACTTCTTATCTAGACCAAAGAGCGGATAGAGCCTAAGATG
>CAZEHI010000042.1:0-804 GCA_964512355.1 uncultured Candidatus Saccharibacteria bacterium
GAAGCTCTTCAATTCCCTCGGATAAAATATGCTCATTTGCCTTTAGTATTAGGGCCAAACAGGCAAAAATTAAGCAAAAGAGAGGCGACTGTCGCCGTTTCTGACTACAAAGAAGAAGGATATCTGCCTCAAGCTCTAGTTAATTTTTCTGTTTTGTTAGGCTGGAACGCCGGAGAGGACAGAGAAATATATTCGATGTCAGAGATAATCGAAAAGTTTTCTTTAGAAAAAGTTCAAAAAGCTGGAGCAATATTTGATATTCAAAGGTTAAATTGGATGAACGGTTTTTACATTAGACAAGAGGCGCTTACCAACTTGACATATTTGTGTATTCCTTTTTTAATAAAGGCTGGTTTGATCGAACCGATAAAAATGGAATCAAATCAAAGGAAAAAGGGGACTGATGGGCAAAATTACTTGGTAAAGGCTACTCAAGAAAAAGTATCGATCAATTATCTTGAAAGAGTTATTGATTTATATCATGAAAGGCTCAAAAAACTATCGGAGGTTAGTGAGTTAACAGATTTTTTCTTTAAGAAGATAGATTTTGAGAAAGAGCTCTTAATATGGAAAGGGCAGACAGAAAAAGATGTCAGAGAATCTCTTAAATGCTCGAGGAGGATATTGGCTAAGATAAAATCAGAACTTTGGCAAAAAGATCAGATAAAGGATGTTCTGCTAAAAGAGGTGGATTCTTGGGACGATAAAGGCAAATTGTTGTGGCCGCTCAGGATAGCTTTAACAGGGAAAAAGAATTCAGCAGGGCCATTTGGAATAGCCGCTGTGCTTGGAAAGCAAAAGACG
>CAZEHI010000042.1:814-3813 GCA_964512355.1 uncultured Candidatus Saccharibacteria bacterium
TTTTTATTGTTCTTGGGGTAATTCTCGGGGTTGTTCTTCTGATTATTGCAATATTTATTTATCTTACTTCATCGGGTTTTCGGCAAATTATATCAAATGCCTGTTTAAAAATTCAAGAAATTTGCTCTAATTTTCTGAATTATAAGTCGGAAGACGACTTGCAACAAGGCATAGATCAAAAAAAGATACAATTATTTGAAAAATTAAGAGTTAGAGGGGTAGAATCAATTGGAGAAATTCAGGAAGAAGCTCCAAAAATTTGGGACCAGCTTTTAAACTTTTTTAAAGAAGGCAAAAAGATAATCGGTATTCGATAGAACTTTCTTGGTTTTTAAGTCGTATTTGCATAAAATAGCAGGGGAATGGTAGTTTGAGGTTGACAGAATTGCTGAGAAAGTTTATTATGGGGGTAATAATTATGAGTATAATAACCCTAACACTCAGTAACTAATGTATAATTTTAACTAAAAACAATATACAATATGCTTAATCATCTTGAAGGTTTTCTTCTTTATATCCAAACAAATAATTATTCTCCAGAAACACTTTATAACTACGAGCGGGATCTAAAAACATTCGAAAACTTTTTACAGTATGAGGCCAAAGTTTCTTTTGAAAAGATAACAAAAAAAACAATAGAACAATATAAGGCTTATTTGGTATCTTCCGATCGTAGGACTGCCTTGAATCAAAAACCCGAAAAAAGACTAACAGCTAGTTCAATCAACCGAATTCTTTCAAGCCTTCGAGGATATTTGAAATATCTCATTAAAATGGATTACGAGGCTCCAGTTGCTCCAGAAGCTATTGAGCTTTTGCGGACCGGTAAAAAACATGCAAGAATTGGCGAATTCGAAGAAATCAAGAAACTAATTGAATTTCCAACGCATTTTGAAAAAAATAAGGTGGTTGCCTTAAGAAATCGGGCAATACTAGAGACTTTATTCTCTACCGGAATGAGAATTTCGGAACTTATAAATCTCAAAATAAGTGACATTAATAAAACAGGAACAATTTTTATTAAGGGAAAGGGCAAAAAAGAAAGATTTGCCTATTTAACTGATAGAGCTGAAAAACATATAAAGAACTATTTAGAAGTTCGCGGGGAAAGCACATCCCCCTATTTATTTTTACCTTACCGCGGGAAAAATGTTAATAAGAAAGATAAAAAAATTTCTCCTAATTATCTAGAAGAAAAAGTTAAGAAATATAGAGAATTATTAGGTTTTAATATTCCTGTTAATGTTCACGGAATTAGACATGCATTTGCAACTTATTTGGCTGAAAGCGGAGCCAGTCCGGTAGCAATTCAAACCCTTTTAGGGCATGAGTCGTTAAATACAACTACTCGTTATGTCCATGCTTCTGACCAATACGCAAAAAGGGCGCATCAAAAGTATCATCCCTTAAAAGAGTAAATTATTAGCTTTTCAAAACCTGAGCTGATGGATTGTTTTAAAGCAACATCATCTTTAATGACTTGCAGCGGCGTTTTTTCTTGATATTTAGCAACAATATAGCCCAGCCCAAAAGAAATTAATGTTAATAAAACAACGGTTAAAAACAGAATGATTTTTGCAGAATGGTGATTGGAGAATGATCTAGTTTTTTTGTAAAAAATTTGGATAGTTTTTTTCATGTAAAGGTGATATAATAATTAAAATTCAGCTTATCTTTATTAAGTATTATGTCTAAGACAACCTCTAAGGGAGCGACTAAAACAGGGAAAGACTCTCAATCAAAAAGATTAGGAGTGAAAATTTTCGGCGGACAATCAATTAAAACAGGGTCAATTATTCTACGTCAGCGAGGGACTAAATTTATGGCCGGCGAAAATGTTAAAACCGGAAAGGATTATACTCTTTATGCTTTAAAAGACGGAAAAGTCGCTTTTGCGACCAAAAAAAGGACAAGATTTGATGGCAGCAAGCGCGTGATTAAGGTGGTTAGTGTTCGTTAACAGCACTAACTTGCAAGTGAAGGTCAACTTTTGTTGATGGGCTTAACTTAAGTTCAATTTTATATTTTCCCAGTTTTTTAATTGGTTTTTCTAATTGAATCTGGGATTTTTTAATTTTAAAATTTTGTTCAGCTAACATAGCAATAATCTTTTCTTTATTTATCGATTCAAATAGTTGTCCCCTCTCCCCTACTTTCATCTCTAGTTTAAAATCTTTCTTTGCTATTAAAGTGGCTAAATTTTGTGCTTCTACCCCTTCTTTTTCCTTCTTCTTAGTTAAAGTTTCTCCTTGTGCTTTTAGCCAATTTAGATTGGCAGGAGTGGCTAATTTTGCCAACTTCTTCGGAATCAAATAATTGCGAATGTATCCTGCTTTTACTTTTTTGACTTCGTATTTTTGTCCTATTCCAGGAACATCTTGAGTAAAAATTACTTTCATTTTATTATATTTTTAATAACCTCTATTGCTTTTTCTAATTGTAAATCCTGTTCTTGGTCTTTGTTTTCTATCTCTAAATCAGGAGTTAGTCCTATTTTATCAATTGATTCATCGTTAGGGGTTCGCCATTCAGCAGTAGTAATTTTAAGAAGAGAATCATCCTGAATATTGATTGGCTGTTGGACGGTTCCCTTTCCAAAAGATTGTTCGCCAATAAGCTTAATCCCTCTATTGTCTCTTAGCGTACTTGCTAGAATCTCTGATCCGGAAGCAGATCCGTGATTAATTAAAACAACTAATGGATACGAAACAAAATTTTCATTTCCGTATGCTTCTATAATCTTTTTCTGGTTTCCCCCCAAATGTTCAATGGCGACGACATCTCCGCAATGCAGAAACCACCCGGCTACTTGTTTGGCGATTTCAAGATAGCCTCCGGGATTATTTCTAACATCTAATATAATCCCATCGACCGAATCATTATTGAGTATTTGTTGGGCTACTATGTTAAAATCGTGGGTTAAATTTTGATGAAAATGTAAAATTTGCAGGTGAGCAATATGTTCATTAAAAACCGTTAATTCTACCGAAGGGATATTT
>CAZEHI010000043.1:0-3774 GCA_964512355.1 uncultured Candidatus Saccharibacteria bacterium
CTGGTGCCGGTAAAATACTCATCTACAAATGTTTTCTTAAGTCCAATTGATTTTTAAGACGAGACAATCGGCTCGATGGGGCGATCGCCAAAATATCCTTTTGTTTCTTCTTTTGAATTTCAGGAGATTCTTTCTTGGAAATTACGGGAACAGGTGGGATCATTTTTTTTCTCTTCCATAAATAGATTTTTGGTCCAATAATATACTTAAAAACATTTTTAAAGAAGACCGATAGGGGGCGATTATTTGGACGGAGAAAAGCTAAGCCCATAGCAACAATAGCAATAACAATCGCCATTGCCCAAAAGGCGAAGCCAGGGAGAAAAAAGTAGAAGACAAAAATTAGCAAACTGCCTCCTCCCAAGAAGAGCAATTGTTTAAACCGCAAAGGGCCAACAATTTTTGGTTCTCTCTCAATAAATTTTGGAACTAGATATTGCATTAATTAAGAGGTTCTCGATATTGATCAATGGCTGGGGTCGTTTTCTTCGTTGAAAGCGGCGCGAAAACAAAAGCGCCAATTTCTCTCTTAAGATCTTCGGCCAAAGCGGATTCTATATTCAACTCCTCTTGGAGAATGCGAGTCAGATTGGAAAGAGAAAAAAGATTTAATAATAAATTTCCAACTATTTCCGGCAATTTTTGTTCTTGAATCGAATCTAATTTATAGCGGGATGCAAGATTGCGAACAGTTGCCGCTGTTTGATTGGAGAAAATGGCTTTCTGGCGGTTCAAAGGAATGTTTTTATAAAGTTGCCAAAATTCATCTTGGCTTATTTCTCGCATAACAACTTCTTTTAATCATTTCATTTTACTATTTTTTGGCGGAGACTACAAGAAGCTAGGATAAAGAAACTTCTCTCTTGACAAATTCTTTAATTATATTATCATTTGAGTGAGCTCTTTAGAACAAAAAATGTAGAATAAGGAGGTGGAAACATGAAATCTACAGAAACGGAATCTACGGAAACAAAATCCGAGAGTACAAAATCTCTAGGATGGTTGATGTTGTGGTTGGTCCCAACATTCCTTTTGGTTTGGTTCTGGCTTTGGTGGGTCGGGGTTATTTATGCCCTGGTAATGGTTTTTCCGGTTATCTTCTGGGGTCTTGCCGAGGATAACATCTACTTCACTTTCAATTACGAAGGAACGGCAAAGGTTGTCACTCATGGCGGAGCTTTCGGGAAGGTTCTGCTACAATGGGAGGGCCACGAGCTGGACAAGGACGGCGCTGTCGTAGAGTCAGACACTCCAACATCGAAGAAGCTTCGAAAACTGCTTGGAGGTCTTCGCTATTACGGCTTCTGGCCGTTGGCAGACATTCTCATCTACGAGATGCAGTGGTGGGGAGTAAACGGCAAAGGGGAGGTGGATTTTCATCCGCGAGAAGCACTAGATTTTGTTCTAGTTCGCCCTGATTTGTATTGGGGAGAAGTGAAAGAGGCAAAAGACAAGAATTTGCTTCCGCTGACGATAGAATTTGTCGTCACTCTCCAAGTCGTAAACCCCCGCAAGGCACTTTTCGATATCCAAAACTACCTTGAGACGGTAATGGAAAGATTGAAGCCGGCAATTAGGGATAAAGTCACAAACTCTTCTTACGAGGAGCTAGTGGTAAATGCCCAAGATGTTGCCCAATTTATCTACGAAGGAATCTCTGTTCTTCGCGAGGAGTTTATCAAAGACTACGGTGTCAACTTGATCTCTTTTGATATCAAAAATATCGACCCTCCCGAAAATTACGACGAGCAGACAATGGCTGCCTATATAGCCGACCAAGAGGCAAAGCGCATAGAAAGGCTTGCGGCGGCAGAGGCTAAAAAGATCAAAGTTGTTAATGAAGCCGTACAATCCTTCGGGGATCTCGGCGTAGTCATCCGAACCCTTCAAGCTCTTGAGAAGTCCCCCTTAGCAGCTAGTATGATTGTCCAGAAAATCCCCGGGTTGGAGAAGGCCCTCATCAAAGCCTTCGGGAAATCAAAGGAGGAATTTTCCGGAGAAGAACTAAGAAAATTTCTTAAAGACTTGGAGATTACCCTCCAAGAAATCAAAAATGGTAAAAAGGAGGAAATGACGAGTTAAACAATGGGAGGAACAGGCGCATCCTGTTCCTCCCGGTTTTCTATTTATAGGGTATTTTGTAAGTTTATGGTGTTCTCTTTCTTCCTCTTTTACCCGTCTTTATTTTTCGGCTTCCTCTTTTTTGCGTGTCCTCTAATCTTCTTCTTCCGCGCGCTTCTTCTTTTCTCCTTCTTTCTAAAGAGGAAATTGATTGAATAAAACCACCTTTTGCCCGGGCTTGATCTTGCAGCCTACTGGACAAAGTTTGACCATTGATAACTTCATTGGCCTTTTTAAAGGATCCATCAAGAGCTTTTTGAATTTCCTCAGCGCTTACTCTTTCGTGAAGGCCGATTCCTGATCTTCCAGCAGTCGTGCTTCGTCGATAAAAGGCCAAAGATGGATTCCTCGGCCGGCCGGTATTTTCATTGATTTCTGTATAAAAACTAACTGGATTGGCCGGAGATGATTCCTGAATAGCGTCACTGAATTTACGACCCATCGTTGTTGCGGCTTTGCCCCACTTGTTTCCATCCCAGAAATTATGAATAGCATTTTGAACGTTTGAAAAGTTAATTGAAGAGCTTAGCCTCTCGATTGCATCAGTATCGTCAGCCTGATCAACAATTCGGTCAGTATAACTGTTATATCCTTTTTCTATTCGGTCTTTTACTTGTTGTTCTTTGGTGTAGGTTCCTATTTTCTGTGCTATTCGCCCAAATTCTTCCCCCAGTTTCCCAGCGTAAAGCTCTTCTAAAGCCTTGGCTGTTTCTCTGGCAACCTTATTATCTTTAACCTGTAGAGCGGTTTGATACAATTTTAAGACGCTAACATCGTTAAGAGAGGCATTTTTCTGGAATTGTTTGAAGTCCCCGCTCTTAATTTCGGCAGCAACGATAGCTAACCGACCAAGAGAATTTATTGCCGAATTGAAACGAGAAACATTTATATTGGTCGATTGTTTCTCGGCCCCCTCTTCTCTTTCTTGGAAAGATTGTCCGCGGGGAGTTGTTATTAAGCGACTTAAGGCTCTCCCGGTCAAGCGTTGAGCATAACCACCAAACTTACCTTTCTTCATTGACATTTCCTCAATTGCTTCTTCTCCTCTCATCGCCCCAGCTTGGGTAAATCCTCCTCGAAAAACTCCTTCAATGGCGCCAAGACCGCCTTGAAGAATTCCCTTGGCCCGATGTTTTTCTCCAGAGACCTGCTGTTGCTGCCACCCCTGCGTAGCTTCTTGTTTAGCTCCGACAATTGCTCCAGTAGCTCGTCGCACTGCTCCCACTCCTCCAGCTTTCAGTCCTTTCTTTAATGTTTTCCTCCCAGCGGCCCCGGCTCTTTTGCCGATTGCTTTTGCCCGACCAATGACAATATTGCTTCCGGTAGCACTTACCTGTAAGGTGAAAATAAAGCCAACGGCTAGAAAAATCATCGGAACACTATATTCAGCAATGGTTGTTGCGAGATTTGTCCCGCCTCTCGAAGCTAAAAGAGAATTGGTCGCCATTGATCCAGAAGGCCGGCTGACGGTAACTTCGATTAATTTATCACTTAAGTAAATGACGAGAGCAGCGGGAATGCCGATGATACTCCAATTGATAAATTCTTTCCACCATCTTTGAAAAAGCTTTTGACCAAAAGGGAAAACCCAAAGGAGAAAAGCAAGCGGGGAAATAATAATAAGCAGCCAAAGAACAACATAACGAACAGCGA
>CAZEHI010000044.1:0-3662 GCA_964512355.1 uncultured Candidatus Saccharibacteria bacterium
TTTGCTTCTAGTCTTTTTATTAGATTAATCATTCCCATAACATGCTCAGTCGCTCGAGGAAGTTCGGCGGGGGATTGAATGTTTAATCGTTGTCGATCTTTAAGAAAAGCATCTAAGTAAAAATTGCTAATCTGTTGCGCTGTTTGTTTTTGTTCCCTGGCTTGTTCTTCTATTTTATCTTCTCCGTAGTCACTGTCGGAAGTGAGATGACCGACATCAGTAATATTCATCGCCTGCTTTGTTTGGTAACCAATGAAATCAAGAGTTCGACGCAAGAAGTCAGCCATTAAAAAACTACGCCAATTTCCGAGATGGGCGTAATTATAAACTGTTGGCCCACAACTATACATGGTAACTTTTGGCGAGTTGATAGCTTTGAATTCTTCGATTTTTTTATGAAGAGTATTATAAAGTTTCATTCTTCTTCTATCTTAATTTATTCTCAACATTTTCTCAAGTTAAATTTGTTAATCCTTCTCATTTCTGTTAAAATTACTTAACATTTCTTTAAGAAATTTATGGGAAATTTAGCTTTATATCGAAAATATCGACCGAAGAGATTCGAAGAGGTCATCGGCCAAGAACACGTTGTTCGGACTCTGACAGGGGCTATTTCTAAAGACATCATCTCTCATGCTTATCTTTTTTCTGGTCCAAGAGGAACTGGGAAAACAACCATTGCGCGACTATTAGCCAAAGCAGTTAATTGTGAAAATAGAAAAAGCCCCGACTATGAACCAGACAATAAATGTTCTTCCTGTGTAGAAATTAATGAAGGACGTTCAATTGATTTAATTGAAATAGATGCGGCTTCAAATAGGGGAGTCGACGATGTCCGTCAATTAAAGGAAGATATAAAATTTACGCCGGTAAAATCTAAATACAAAGTTTTTATTATTGATGAGTGCCATCAATTAACTTCGGCAGCTTCTAACGCCTTATTGAAGACATTAGAAGAACCTCCGGCGCATGCAATTTTTATCTTGGCAACGACGGAAAAGAATAAAATGCTCCCAACGATAATTTCCCGATGTCAGTCTTTTGATTTTCGTCTTCTTACTGTTCCGGAAATAGAAAAAGATTTAATTTCTATTTTAAAAAAAGAAAAAGTTAAATTTGAAAAGGAAGCTTTAAATTTAATTGCGCGTAATGCTCAAGGATCAATTAGAAATGCGGAAAGTTTGCTTGATTCTTGTTTGACTTTAGCTTTAGCAGAAAAGAAAGATGCTTTAGTTAAACCAAAGCCTTTTAAGCTTAAGGCGTCAGTGCCGCCACCCACTATAGTTACAGAACAAGTTGTCGATTTATTGGGGCTGATTGGGATTAAAATAGTTAGCGATTTATTGGATTTGATCTTAGAAAGAAAAACTTCGTTAGCTATTTCAAATTTGAATAAGGTCGTTCAACAGGGAGCTGATCCACAAGAAATAGCGAAGATGATGGTGACTTATTTACGCGTGTGCTTAATACGTAAAATAGATTCAAAATCAGAAACCCTAAGTCTTTTAGAATTATCAAAAGAAGAAAAAGAAAAGATGGATAAACAGATTAATCAATATTCAATTGAACAAATCCAGGAAATTATTAATTTATTCGTTGAGGCAGAAAGGAAGACGAATAATAGTTTCATCCCCCAACTGCCTTTAGAATTAGCCATTATTAGCACTTGCCAAAAGAAAGATTAGTCTTTATCTTTAGTAAGAGTTTAAAATTAGAGAGAAAAGAATAGCAGATTGGATCAAAGAAACTTGCATAGAACAATGCGGGGTAGTGCAATGGTAGCACGCCAGGCCTTGGACCTGGAAATTCTGGTTCGAGTCCAGATCCCGCAACCAAGTTGAGCTAGCTCAAGGAGCGTTGTGTTTCAAAATAATATGAGCTTTTTATTTTCTGATAAGGACATCGAATTCCATGTAGAGGGTAACTTAGCGAGATGATTCCGGGGATCAAAACACCTAATTATGTTATAAAAACGTAAGTTCTTATGCCGTTACTTAATTCGCTAAATCTCAAAACTTTGGTTGCGATAGGAAAAGAAAAAGAAGGCAAATTCTCTTGCCACGCAACCGGATTTTTGGTTGGTTTTCTCGCCAAAAAGTCAAAAGATCCAGAAAAAAGACGTTATTACATTTTTTTAGTTACAAACAGACATGTTTTTGAAAACGAGAAAAGCGTTGATTTGAGATTTAATACAACGGATGGAGGTTTAAAGATTTTTAAACAAAATTTATTCTCTAAGGAAGGTAAATCTAAATGGTTAGCTCATCGTTTCAAAAAAGTTGATCTTGCCCTATTAAACATATCTCCAGAAGCTCTAAGCAAGAACAAAATTGATTATAGTTTTGTGGTGGAAGAATTATTTGCCTATAGTAGATATTCTACGAAGAATTTTAAAGCAATTGGCATAGAAATAGGAGACCCCATATTTGTTTTGGGATTTCCCTTGGGCCTCTCAGGTAAAATTCAAAACTTTCCTTGTGTTAAATGGGGAATAATATCTCGGACAGACAAAGAAATTATTCGCGAAAATAAATCTTTTATAATTGATTCTTCAATTTTCCCAGGGAACAGTGGAGGGCCCGTTATTTTTAGGCCAACAACGACATCTCTCGAAAAAACGAAACCCGTAAAAACGCCTTATTTAATAGGGGTCGTAAGCGGTTATCTTCCATACGTGGAAAAGTTATATACCCATCAAACGAAATCACCTATGGTGGTTAGTACTTCTAGAGAAAATTCTGGTTTAACATTTGTTGTACCTATGGATTTTGCTCGCCAGATATTTAAAAATTGGTGCACAAGAAAGAAGAAGCTAGAAAAAGCTCGAAAAGCATTATATCTTAAATAATATGAATCTTCTATCATTCGCTGAAATAATATTAATTTCGTTCAAATGACTGCTGAAAATAAAAAATACGGTTTTCGAACAACCTTATCGCCGAAGGGTTATTTTAAGGATATAGAAAATGATTTTGAAATTGAAGGAATACATTTTTCGATAAAAGAAAATGTATTTACCGTAGGTTACGATGATAAAACCAAAGGGGGAAAGGCTAAAGGGTTGGCTGAATCTCAAATTAAAGAATGGGAGTTTAGAAATGATAAGAAAGTTGATTACGATCTTGATGAACATAGATGGAGACCGAAGGACGGAAATGCATTTCATGCTTTAGCATTGAAAGAAAAAGCGAATGCGAGTGACAGACCTAGAGTTATTACTACTAAAAAATGTTTGGAAATGACATATACGATTATATCTGACAGCCATGACTTTAATATGGATGGAAATAAAGCAACAATTATCGCAAATAACGAATTTCTGAAAAAAATTCTTAGTATCTATGAAGATGAAGTTTTATCTTCTGACAGTCAGAAAAATCAGAAAAAAGCATATTATGGGATATATAAAATTTTTGAAGAACTAAGAAATAACGCCGGAGGCTTAGATAGGCTTTCTAGGATTACTGGGATTAGTAAGACAAAACTTGAGGACGTTAGGCAGTCGGCACAACCACAAAGACATGCCAAAACATCGGCTCGAGAAACAATCTCTATCCATGAAAGTAAGAGAACTATAAGAGAGTTGATAAATAAATACATTTCTTACTTAATGGAAAAAGAATTTATTAAAAAATGGTTAAAAGAACATCAATATTGTGTAA
>CAZEHI010000045.1:0-3560 GCA_964512355.1 uncultured Candidatus Saccharibacteria bacterium
TAACTAATGCTTGAAGTAAATTCATTAATAAAAATTAGAAAGATAAACTATTCGTTTGAAAGAGAAGGAGCGAAGGGATTTTCCTTCCCTGCTGGTTCTTGAGGATAAGCAATCGGTGAAAATTGAGTTAAATTAGCACCCTCTACTTTTTGGAAAACTGCCTGGTTAAAACTTACTGGAGATAATTGAGAAATAACTAACGGTTTTCCAAAAAGCGGCCCAAGAAAAGATCTCGAAATCAAGATAAAGCCAAGAATGATGATAATCACTCCGCCCCACAGGAAATATTGAAGCATTTTTTTGTTTTTTTCAAACATAATAGTTTTAATTTAAAAAATTATTCCCTCTTTTAATTCCCAAAAAAGTTAGTTTTCAAAGATAAAGAATAAACATCGCGGATATTTCCTTGCGCTGTTCCTTCTTGCTCTAGGTTGATGTTTGTTACTTCGAATAAGCGAGATGAACTTTCGATTTCTTGGAGAAAACTGACAAAATTCGGGAAGGAGCCACTTACAATAGCCGAAAAACTAATTTCCCTAATTTTGTTATTTACCTTTTCGTCTTTCTCTAACAAAGAAGTCCCTTGAAAAACAATATTTTTTAGGATCATCCCCGTTTCACTTGATTTCTGCTGAACGAAGCGGAACAAAGAAGGAACATCGGCTTGGAAAGGAAGCGACGAGCTAATTTTTGCTAGAGCAAGCTGATTTTGATTTAACTCTTGCAATAGGTTTGCCGTTCCTGAAAGATGAGTGCTTTGATTTTGCAATTCCGTTTTTTTCTGGTTTAGCTGAAGACGAAGAAACATAAATTGTTCATAAGGAGGAAGAACAAGAAATTGAAGTATTCCCAAGGCAACAATTAAGACAATAAATATAGAAATAAGATGATTTTTCATTTTATAATTTTATTAGTTAAAAAGCCCCGGCAACAACTTTAGAACAATTTCCAAATTGATTTCCCCCTTCTCCCCGATTGCCAGCGAGACTACTTTTGCTTCCTGAATAAATTCGTCATCGCGCATCACCAATAATTGTTCCCCGACTGTCTGGAAATTAGGAGCATACCCCTGAAGATTAATTCGATACCGCTCCTGGTCAAAATTAAAGCCGGTAAAAACAATAGCCGGGTGAGTCAACTTCTTTAAAAGGGTAAAGACCGCCGTCGGATAACGACGTTCTGTCAAAGCTTGAGTAAAATAATTAGCTTGAGCTTGATAAATTGAAAGATCCGTCTTCATTTTTTGATTCTCGGGAGTTCTCAGATCAATAATTTCTTGCTGAGTATCTTCTATCCTGCCCTGGAAGAAGGAAATCCCTCTCCTGATTCCAAAATAACCCACCAGAGCAATGACTAAGATGATTAATGAAATCCACAAAAGGATATTAACCCAAGCCGGAGTATGACTTGTGGAACGTGGAATAATTTCAGGCATAAATAAGTTTAGTTAATTATAATCCTTCTTACTATATTATAAGGGAAAAAGAACTAATTAAAAGTTTCGCAAGGCCGCCCCCAGGGCCACCCCAAAAAATGGACCTATTTCTTCGAGCTCCGGCCTTAAGATGCTTGGGTAGCCAATGCCCCGAAAAGGTTGCCCTAGTTCTGTTTTAACCTTTACTTGCATATTAAGATGATCAACCAGCCCTGGCATTTTTGCTCCCCCTCCCGTTAAGATGATTTTGCTAATCTTTCTCGAGTGATTATTTGTCGATAAAGTCGATCCTATAACCTCCTGAATAGCTTTCGATAATTTATCTGCTTCTGTTTCAAAAATGCGGCAGGCCTCTTTTGTTTTTGAAGCCATCCCTTCTTTTCGCTTTAAAGACTCCGCTTCTTGATAAGTAATATTTAGAGACTTAACTAGTTCCTTGGTTGTATCTTCTCCGGCGATGTTTAAACTGTGACTAGTTAAAAACTTTCCGGCTTCCCCAATAGTAATTGTTGTACTCTGCATTCCTATATCGACTAGGCAGATTTTCTTATCTTCGTTACGGCTAAAAGTACGAAGAAGAGAAAAAGCTTCCGGTTCAAGAGTATAATTGGAAAGGGGAATTTGTCGGGCCAATTCATTATATTGAGAAGTAATCACTTTAGGAATAGCAACAACTAGAACAGCAAGAGGTTGATTCTTTCCGGGGACTCCCTGAATAACATTCCAATCTAAAAGCATCTCCGCCAGAGGGGCCGGAATAACTTTAATTGCTTCAAAACGAACAGCCTGTTCTAATTCCTCCCTGCCCATTGAAGGAAAATTAAGAGTAGCAAAAAATGTTAAGAAATCAGGCAGTGTTAAAACCGCCCTTGTTTTTTTAATCCCTGATTCCTGAAAACTAAAACGAATAACTTGAGCAGTTTCCTCTTCTGCTAAAAACAAAGTTTCGGACCTAAAAGCTCGAAAAGGCTTACTATTAACTTCTGCTGATTGAAGCTCAGCATAGTTTTTTAAATTTACCCTCTTCCCAAACCGAGAAAGTTCAATTATCTTTATAGAGGAGCCTCCGACATCAATCCCAATTGTTGTTTTAAAAAATCTCATGTCTTATCAAGTTTATTTTAGAAGAATAAAACAATTATTGCAAACAAATTACGGAAGATTTCTTGATATTATTTATCCTCGATTTTGCTTAGGTTGCGGGCAGGAAGGCTTTCATTTATGTCCTGACTGCCTTTCTTTAATAGAAATCACCGAAAAAAGGTTCTGCCCCTTCTGTGCCTCTACGATCCTTTCCAATGGTCGATGCTCTCAACATCAAAAACAAGCTCTCGATGGCTTAGATTTCGCTATTGGCGGAGAAAACCTTCTTTTCGAAGAAGCTCTAGCAAAATTCAAATTTCCTCCTTATTATCAAGATCTTGCCGCTCCTCTTGCTTCTTTAATTGTAGCACATCTTCGATTGAACAACTATCAGAAAACGCTTTTCCGACGAACTCCCGTTCTTGTTCCCATTCCTTTGCATCGCAAGCAGGAAAAAGAGCGAGGATTTAATCAATCATTTCTTTTGGCAAAACAACTTGCTCAGGAATTTTCTCTCCCAATTCGTCGTCACTGGCTCCAACGACAAAAGAATACTCACCCTCAAGAAGACTTAAACTTAGAAGAACGCCAAAAAAATCAAAAAGGGGCCTTCCGCTGCCCCTTTCCTAAATTAGTGACCGGTCAAAGAATGATCTTAATTGATGATGTTTTTGTTAGCGGGGCAACAATGGAAGAAGCCGCCCAAGTTTTAAAAAACGAAGGAGCAGATTTTGTTTGGGGAATAACGATTACTCGTCGCAACTTTTCCATTTAGTAATCTATACAAGAAAATAAAACTAACCTATCTTTCACCTCGTCGTTTGCAACTCGACAAACAAATCCTTAAAAAAATCCGCTCGAACATCTCTCACTGTGTAACGCTCTTATCTCCGTATATCTCGACCAAAGTTCTGAAATAAAAAATCCTGCTAAGAACCCGAAAAGAATGCTAGCGATGGTTAAAATGATGCTTGCAATTCCCACCTCGGCGGTTGGAAATTTGAGGTAAAATTTAATAAACCAAAACATCAAAATTGTAATT
>CAZEHI010000046.1:0-3520 GCA_964512355.1 uncultured Candidatus Saccharibacteria bacterium
AGCACTCCGCTCCAGTTTAAAAACTGCCCAAGAGAGAATGTTTCGAGTTGGAATCTATTTTAATCTTTATGGAAGTTCGGCTGATAAATTGAGAGAAGTAGAAACAGACATCCGGGCCATTCTTGAATCGCGCCTGGTTTACCTTAAGCCGGCTTCCTTTCAACAAATAGAAGGTTTCACCAGCTGCTCGCCTTATGGGCTGGATCAATTGCAGGTTCATACTCTAATGAATACCTCGCCTCTTTCAAGCATGTTCCCTTTTATTTCTTTTGACTTGAGTTCTAATAAGGGAATTCTCTTTGGCATTAATCGACACAATAATTCGCTTATTCTTTTCGATCGCTTCTCTTTAGAAAACGCCAATGAGGTTATCTTTGGAAAAAGTGGAGGCGGAAAAAGTTATTTCGCCAAACTAGAGATTCTGCGCCAACTAATGGAAGGGGTCGACGTTTTAGTTATTGACCCAGAAAATGAATATAAGTTTCTCTCTGATGCTGTTGGTGGATCCTATTTTCACATTTCTCTTTCTTCCCCGAACCACCTCAATGCTTTTGATTTGCCGGAACCGCAAGCCGACGAAGATCCAGCTAATGTTATCCGGCGCAATGTCATTGACCTGGTGGGGCTTTTTCGGACAATGTTGGGCGGTCTAACTCCCGAAGAAGATGCAATCATTGATCAAGCCCTCACTGCTACTTATGCTGCTTGCGACATTACTCCGCAGACAGATTTTTCCCACCTTAAGCCCCCTTTAATGCAAGACTTTGAACAAGTGCTTGAAAGCATGGAAGGAGCTCAATCGTTGGTGCGAAGAATCCGCAAGTATACTCAAGGAAGTTATGCTAGTTTTTTTAATCAGCCCACCAACGTTGATATGGATAATAAACTAACCGTCTTTGGCATCAAAAACATGAGCGACGAATTAAGACCAATCGCCATGTTTATCATTCTTCATCATATTTGGAGTCGTATCCGCAGGAAATTGAAGAAAAGAGTTGTCGTCATCGATGAGGCTTGGTGGATTATGAAAACAGAGGATGGCGCTTCTTTTCTTTTTGGAATTGCTAAAAGAGCTAGGAAATATTGGCTTGGCCTAACGACTATTACCCAAGACGTTAGTGATTTCATGAGTTCGCACTACGGGAAGCCAATTATCAATAATTCCTCTCTCCAATTATTAATGAAGCAATCTCCTGCTTCAATTGGATTAATTCAAGAAACTTTCGGATTGACTGATCGAGAAAAAAACCTTCTTCTTTCCACTCAAGTTGGGGAAGGAATCTTCTTTGCCGGAACGAAAAGAGTAGCAATGCAGGTGGTCGCCTCCTATGCCGAAGACCAAATCATCACTACCAACCCGGCCGAGGTTGCCCGAATCCAAGCAGCTAAACGAGCAATGGAAAAAGAAAACTAAAATTATGGAAAATAATTCTCCTAACTTTCTGGCTGCCGATGCAATTATGATGTTCTTTATCGCTGGGCTCCTTGACTTAGGAGGAGTGTTCTGTTTTCTCTTGTGTTTAACGGTTGTTTTAGCCCCGTTCGGCTTAGCCCTTTCCGAATATCTTGACCTTGTCGGCTTAATTGTTTTCACTGTTTGGACTTTAATGCGTTCTGGCAAAATAAAAGGGAAATCAGTAAAAATATTAAAGAGAATATTAAAACGGAGCGTCCTCCCTACTCTAGTCGAATCAATTCCTTTTTTTGGAGACATCGCCACTACTTGGATCGGGACAGTTTATCTAGCTATCAAAAATGACAATTAAGATGCTTAAAAAAAGTGTCCTCTTCTTTTCTCTTTTGATAAATCTTTTTTGCTTAATTTCCTTTCCTTCTCCGGTCTTCGCTGCTGAAGAAGGTTTTTCTAATCTAATTGGAACTGTTTTTAATTACAGCATCAGGTCAATTGGCCTTGTTTGCCTTGCTGTTTTAATTTACGGCGGAGTAAAATATTTTTTTTCAACCACTTCCATTCTGGCGAAAAAATCAGCTCGCCGGCAAATAATTGGCGGGATAGCCGGATTAATGATTGTTGTTTTTTCCTATCTCATTCTCAAAACAATAAATCCGCAGTTAGTCCAACCAAATCTCGACAATCTTCCTTCAGGAACACCAGAAGAGCCAGAACTTCCGCTCCCGTCCCCAGAAGAAATAATTTACGGCTATCAAGAAATTCCTTTCGGGACGTTGGTAGAAGAACGAATTCTCGCTAAAAATATCAGTTGTTTTGATGATTCTGACGAGCTTGTTGACTGCCGCTATGACCAATTCAACCCCTTCCCGCCAATTCCTTTAGGAGAAACAGAAAGAATTGCCGAGAAAATGAAAGATGACTTTCCCGAACAATGGCCCGATGCCACCATCGAAGATGCCGAGATTGCCTATCTATGTTATGCCTTTGATGAAGAAGGGGAATTTCTTAATGAGGGAAAACCCATCACCCGAAATGACCGCCTCGATTGTCTTAAAAGAATTAATGAAGCAATTCGAATTAAGGGAGAAAAACTTCGTGATGAATCAAGAAAATTGGCTGAACTAGCTAAAAAATGCTCCTGCGGAGCTTGTGCCTCCTGCGGAATCTGTGCCGAGGAACATTCAACCTGTTGCTATGGATGTTATTGCAGCGGTGATCCTTGTCCCGACCGGGAAGAAATGAATCAAATTCGGGAAAACGTTTTAAACATGGACCAAACCATCGACGAATACGATTGTTTGAAAGATAATGAATTAGTTCTCATTCCTACGGAAAGTTATTCCCAACTAACGACCGTAAATAAATTAAGATATCTTACTTATCATTTTCTCCCGGCCTATAAATCTAGTCTCGAGATAGATTTATCCTATCTTGAAAAAGCGGAAGGTCTTTCTAAAAGCGATTGTCAATATCAGACTGTTATCAGCCATTCTGTCTTTTATGATATTAAGGAAACTACCCAAGAAAAAACAAACCAATTTGTTTTTTGCCTCAACGATCAACCACATCAATGGGGGGAGGAATGCGATCAAGAACAGCAAATCGATATTACAAAATATTGCCGAGACTTCAATTGCGAAGATTGTCAAGAAAACGAAGAGAAAACTGCCTGTGGAGAATGTGATCTTGATAAACTAGAAAAGGGAACCAAGGTTGAACAATTGTGGAACAACCAAACCCAGACAAGTTATAAATGTTCAAATTATCTCCTGAATAATGAAGAGGGAGAGGACGAAAGAGAACCGGACGACGCTGAAGGAATCCTCTGTCGGGTCGAGCCGGGATCCAGCGAAACCCAAGAAGAAGAACGAGAATGTTATGCTTTTGACCAAGATGCTTTCACTTTCTACTGTCCAAAGCCTTTTTCCAAGCGGGCAGATAAAATTATCGCCCGCCAATCTACTTTTGAGGGTATTATCGACCCAGAGATAGAAGACGGGTACCCAGTCGGAACTATCCCGGTTGGGGAACTGATTGACAATGCTGAAGTTTATATTGAAAGATTCATTTCGGAGATAACTACTTTAGTCAAAATCGCCGTCCCCG
>CAZEHI010000047.1:0-3413 GCA_964512355.1 uncultured Candidatus Saccharibacteria bacterium
GACCCAAATGAAGCACTGGAGAAGTTGGATCAATGCCGAATTTTATCCTCAATTTCTTTTTCCCTTGGAGGGTTTTCCGAAAATGCTTATCAACTATGACTTCTTCTATCCTTCGCCAGAAAATATTATCTCTGTTTTTGTTTGTTTTCATTTTCTTTTGTTTCTATTTCTATTATAATGGTTAAAATTACAAAAGCGAATTATGAAATTGAATTTTTCTATTTTCTGGCGAATTATTAAGAACCTCTTTAGTTTATTTTTGATCGTCTTTCTCCTTTTAATAATTGGCGGGGCTATTCTTTTTGCTAATTATATTCATGACCTCCCTCGTCCGGAGAAATTCTCCGAAAGCCAATTTGCTGAACCAACAAAAATATATGACCGAACTGGCAGCGTCCTTCTTTATTCGATGATTGGTGAAGAAAATCGAACTCTTGTTCCTCTAGAAGATATTTCTCCTTTGCTCCAACAAGCAATGATTGCTACTGAAGATAAAAATTTTTACTCGCACCGCGGTATCGATATTCTGAGTATCGTTCGAGCTATCTCGACTGACTTAAGAATGAGAGCTCCGACCCAAGGAGCTTCGACTATCACTCAGCAGTTAATTCGCTCCTATTTCTTGAGCAATGACAAAACGTTGCGCCGAAAAACTAAAGAAATCGTTTTAACGATAGGATTAGAAAGAAAATACTCTAAAGAACAAATACTGGAATGGTATTTAAACCAAATCCCGCTGGGTTCAAACTTTTACGGAGTAGAAACAGCCAGTCAGGGATATTTTAACAAGTCAGCTAAAGAAATTAATCTCTCTGAAGTAGCGGTATTAGCAGCTTTAGTCAAGGCGCCAAGCTCTCTTTCTCCTTATTCAGAAAACCTTCCCAAGCTGCTAGCCCGCAAAGACTATGTCTTATCAAGAATGGTCGAAGAGGGATATATTTCTCTTGCCGAAAAAGAGGAAGCTGAAAAAGAAGAAATCGTCTTTAGTGACCCGGCTCTTTTCAATAAAGCCACTCACCTTACTTTAGAAGTTAAGAAAGAATTAGAAGAAAAATATGGTCTTTCTTACTTGCAAAGAGAAGGTTTGAAAGTATACACCTCGCTTGATTGGGATATCCAACAGCAGGCTCAAGTAATTGTTGAATCAGCAATTGAAGAAAGCAAAAACTACCATATTTATAACGGGGCCCTAGTCGCTATTGAACCAAAGACAGGGCAAATATTAAGCATGGTCGGATCGAAAAACTACTTTGCTGAATCTTATCCATCAAATTGTGAAAGTACTCCGTCACGATGTTTATTTAATCCCAAGTTTAATGTTGTCACATTGGGAAAACGCCATCCGGGCTCGGCTTTAAAACCTTTCGTTTACGCAACTGCTTTTCAAAAAGGTTTCCCCGAGAATTATATTGTTGTTGACGAAGAAACTGATTTCGGAATATGGGGAGGAAAAAGATATATTCCCAAAAATTATGATGATCTTTTCCGGGGATCAGTAACTCTCCGATCGGCTCTCGCCCAATCTTTAAATGTCCCCTCGGTCAAAGTTTTTGTAAACTTAGCTGGGATTGAAGACAGTTTGACAACAATGCACCAATCCGGAATAACTTCCGAGTTGCCAGCCGTTCCCTCGATTGTCCTCGGGGGCGGTGGGGTAAAACTCATTGACCTTGCTTCTGCTTATGGCGTTTTTGCCACCGGAGGATTAAGAGTTCCGCCGGTCGATATTATTAAAATTGAAGATCGAGAAAACAAAGTAATATACTCTAGTTACTCCGAAAACCATAAAAGAGTTTTAAGTCAGGAGACAGCTCAAACGATCACTAGTATTTTATCTGATGAAGATGCCCGCGCTCCAATGTTCGGCTACAATTCTAACTTATATATTCCTGGTTATAATGTCGCTGTAAAAACAGGAACGACTCAAAAATACACTGACTTTTGGTCAGTGGGTTACAACGAAGATTTAATTGTTGGTGTCTGGATGGGAAACAATAATCAAGAATCAATGGCCCATGTCCCCTCAGTAGTTTCAGCAGGAAAAACATGGAATAGATTCATGCAATATGCCCTGCAATACTTAGATAAACAAAAATCCTCCGGAGAATAATTTCCGGAGGATTCTAGATACCGACTCGGATTTTACGATTTGATCGGCATTAAGATATAGAAGTAAGATTCGTCTTCTATTGGCTTTACTAGACAAGCTTTTTCCTGATCAACAAAACTTAAAACAACTTCTTTGCTATTAATATTTGTCAAAGCGTCAGCTAAAAATTTACAATCAAAAGATATTTTAAGATCGCCACCCTTTACTTCTGCAGGAAGCGAGGATTCACTTTTTCCAATACGTGCGCTCTGAGCTTCAATCATTAGTTTCTTTTCTTTAGAAAATATATTCAATTTAAGCTCGTTAACCCGATCGCTAAAAACGCTGGCTGTTTTAACTCTCGATAGAAAATTCTTTCGATCAACTTTTAGAATGAAATTATACTTCTTCGGAATAATTTCCTGATATTTTGGGTAACTTCCTTCTACTAATCTAGAAATTATTCGGACACGAGGATGTTCTGTTTCCGTCATTGGAACTTCGAATAGAATTTGACTAGAAGAAAAACAAATTCTAACTGGTTGGTCTTCTTCTGCTAGAACAGCAATCAAATGTTGGGCTGTTTTGTGAGGGAGAATTAAACCGACTGGTTTTTTAGTTACCCTCTTACCTTTCAGGGAAATAATCTTCTGAGCTAATCGAAAACTATCTGTTGCTGCTATTGTTAATTTGTCTTTAGAAAAATTGAAATAGATCCCGGAAATCTCCGGACGAGTTTCTGACAAAGCTACACAATTAACGACTTGTTCAAGCCCGTGACAGAGATCAGCGCTGTTCAGTTCAAAACACTCTTCCTCTTCAACGCTTGGAACAAGAGGAAACTCTTCTGTTTTTAATCCTTGTAATTTGTTTTTACTAATTTTATCTTGAATCAATAACGATTCTTTGTCGCTTTGCAGGCTAAGTTTCGAGGAAGTTATTGATTTAATAAGATTAGAAAGATTTCTAGCTGGGATAACGATTTCCCCTTCTCTTTCCACTTTTGCTAAAGTCCACCAATCAATTGCAACTTCCAAATCGGTTGCCGTGAGATGAAGGAAGTTTTTTTCGGCTTTTACCATAATCCCTTCAAGGATAGGAAGACTAGTTGTTTTTGTGATTGTTCGACTGACAATGTTTATCCCGTAATTTAATTTTTCCCGAAGGACTTGTAATTTCATAATAATATTAATAGTTAATTATATATATATTTTAAAAGAAGTTATTGTTGTTAGAAAGATAAAATAAGTTAATAAGTAATAGTTTTCTTTAATTTCTTAGTTTCCTCTAGTCTTTTTAAAAGGAATATATTGTGGATAAATTC
>CAZEHI010000048.1:0-282 GCA_964512355.1 uncultured Candidatus Saccharibacteria bacterium
TATTGCCAATCGGGATCTCTTTGATTTAGATTACTTCTTTTCTAATCACTGGGATGTTAATGAAAACATTATTAAACTAAGAACAGGCAAAAGCCTTAATAAACATCTTAAGGACTGCATCAAAAGCGTTGAGGGAGTTAACAACAACCAAATCTTGCATGGCTTAGGAGAATTAGTTAACGAGAAACAAAAACGATTAATCAAAGAGAATCTTAAAAAAGATCTATTATTTTCAATGAAAGCCTGGAAATGATTAATAAACGTCGACAATTTCTCATTTAC
>CAZEHI010000048.1:292-1908 GCA_964512355.1 uncultured Candidatus Saccharibacteria bacterium
CTTCTTTGATAGAAGAAGATTCAGAGGCAGAATCAAAGATCATTGAAGAAGAAAAGCAACCCGAGCCAATTATTTCTTCGCGAGTAATTGATTATCGATCAAAAACAGTGCCACTTAATCAGTTAGTTGACCATCTTTTTAATATTGAATCGGTGCCTTTTGCTAAAGCTCTTGCTTTTTCGCCAGACGGAAAGGAAATGTGGACAACTCTGCTCTCAAATAAAAAAAGAGGAGTGAGCGTTTTCCTTTCTTTAACGGGACAGAAAATAGCGGACATTGATTTGGCCGGAGAGGGAGGAGTGGAAGTAATATTTTCGGCAAACGGAAAAACAGCTTATGTCAGCCAGATGGAGACGGGCAAAATTTTTGAAATTGATGCTCAATCTAAAAAAATAATCCGAGTCCTTTCCAGTCAAAGCACTTGGACGAAAGTTTTAGCTCTCTCGGCTGATGAAAAAACTCTTTTTGCTTCTAATTGGTCTGGTAAAGATGTTTCCGTTATTAACTTGGACAGCGGAGAAGTTTCTGATCGTGTGCCGACAATTGATACTCCCCGCGGTCTTTATCTAACTAAAGACGGAAAAACTCTTTATGTTGCTGGTTTTCAGGATGGCGAAATTGAAAAAATAAATTTAGAGACTTTAGAAACTTTAGAGACTAAAGAAAGCCAAGTTATTTTTAAGAGCGGGGGAGCAATGCGCCATATTGTCGCTGATGAAGAAAAAGGACTCCTTTACTGTTCGGATATGGGTCGCGATGTTATTTGGAAAATTTCAATGGGAGATGATGAAGTTGAAAAATTTGTTGAGACTGACCATAATCCCAATACAATTGTTCTTAGCCCCGATAAACAGATTCTCTTTGTTTCTTGTCGAGGAATAAACGCCTCGGCAACCAATTACTATATCCCAGGACCAGAATGGGGTTCGATTCTTCTTTTTGACACCGAAACGGGAGAAATGCTTGACGCTATTGTTGCCGGCAATCAACCAACTGCTTTGGATATTTCTCCTGATGGTCAATTGCTTGCCTTTTCTGATTTTCTTGATGCTCGCTTAGAAATTTTTGCCGTTCCTTCTTTCGACATCTTGAAAGAAGGAGAAGGAGGCCGAAGCAATGTTTACCAGGAAGGATTGAGAAAATAAACTCTTCTTGATTAGTAGAAATAAAAAAGGCTTTTCTAAATGATTTTTCTGCTCTATAATAGAAAGTGGTTAATTTTCTAAAAATGAACTTTTCTAAATTAGCCGGTTGGGTCTTATTGACTCTCGGCTTAGTAATTATTCTTTATAGTTTAGGAACTTCTTACAATATTTTCACTGGTCAAAAAGGGATTTATGCTCTTTTCCCAATGGATGAAGGCAATACTTCTTCGATAGCTGGATCGTCTTCGGCAACTGAACAAATACAGACGGCGATTACAGACCAGCTAATCAAAATAATTCCTAAAAATGCGCTTCCGACGCTCTTAAATCTAACTAGCTGGTCTATTCTGACCGGCATTTTAATCTTTGGTGGGGGAAAGATCTCCGGGTTGGGAATTAAATTAATTACTAAATCATAAAACGCTTATGTTAACTTTTCTTATTTTTGTCTTTGCTTTTCTGGGAGGGATT
>CAZEHI010000048.1:1918-3179 GCA_964512355.1 uncultured Candidatus Saccharibacteria bacterium
CTGGTCGGTTTCATTAAGCACCAATTTGCTTATAAAAACGTTCCCTTTAAATGGAAATATTTTCTCGGAATGAGTTTGCTTTCCGGAGTAATTGGTTTTATAGTCGTCGCGGCGGTAAAAGATTTAGGTTTCACTTATAATAATACTTTTGGCTGGTCTTTGGCGGTCATTGTTGGGTACGCCGGCGGAGACTTTATTGAAAACATCTACAAGGTTATCATCAAAAAATCTTCTTTTGGAGAAAAAGAGGATGGCGAATGATTCTAAAAGTTAATTAAAACAATTTAATTAAAAATATGTTTAAAAAGTTAATAATTTCTTTCTTATTCTTTGGTTTATTCTTTGGTTTTGTTGGAGTAGTTGGAGCAGAAGAAGCCAATGATTCTGATCTATTAATAACAACTTCCAGCGCGACGGCTTCTGAAGAGGCTGTCACCATGGAGCCATCACAATTAGTTGAGCCGGGAATCACTCCCGATAATTTCTTTTATCCCTTTAAATTATTTTTCGAGAACGTGAGCAGCACTTTTACTTTTGGTAATTTAGCAAAAGCGGAGCGTTATGCTAATTTAGCAGAAAGACGAATGGCCGAAGCAAAAGTGATGATCGGCGGAGGAAAAGAAAAAATAGCCGAGAGAACCTTAAACCGCTATCAAGAACTCCTTGATAGTTCCCTGGATCGTTCGCAGCGAGCTTCTAAGGCAGGAAAAGATCCTTCAGAGATTCAAGAGAAGATATCACGAATGACCGAAAATCATCTTCTAGTTCTTGATAAAGTCCTTGAACAAGTTCCCGAGCAGGCTCAGGCTGCTGTTCAGCAAGCGAGGAATATTTCTCATTCTCGACAGATACAGGCTTTGACAGGATTATTGGAGACTAATCCACAAAAAGCAGACCAGGTAAGCAGAGAAGTTCTTGACCGGAGAGTTATTTGGATTAAAGAAAAGATTGCACTCGACGATGACGAAGGGGCGGAGGGCAAATTAGCCGAATGGGAAGAACATGCCAATCTTTTAGAAAAGATTCAAGAACAGAAAGAAGAATTATCTTTCATTGTTGCCGAAGGATTGGAAAAAGAATTAAAAGATCTTGATGGTATCCGCGAGCAAGCGAGAATTTCTTCTTCCAGGCTGCAAGGGGTGATTCAGGAAGTGCGGGCTAGAACGACAGAAAATCAACAGGAATTTTTTGAAGCTCTAAAAGAAGAAAACCCTCAAGAGGCGGCAATTCTTCTTGATGAAGCTACTAAAGAAAGTTTTGC
>CAZEHI010000049.1:0-3097 GCA_964512355.1 uncultured Candidatus Saccharibacteria bacterium
ATATTCTCGCTTAAAAAAGGAAGGAAAGGAGCCATCATTTGGCTTAATTTGAATAAAACGCTTCCCAAAACTTGTGAAGCTTCCTCTTTTTCAGAAAGGAAAGAACTCTGAAATCTGTTTCGTGAACGGCGGACATACCAGTTTGATAAATCGTCAATAAAAGGGATAAATAGTCTTGCTGCTTGTTCTACCTCATAATGTTCCATTTTTTCAGCCACCTGTTTATTAATTTTATTAAGTCGAGAAAGAATCCAGCGATCTAAAATATTTTTAGGTGATTGACTCAAAGAAACAAAATTCCCGACTGAATAAGTTTCATAATAGGAAAAACAATGCCAAAGAGTTAAAATATTCTTTCGGAAAACTTCTTTTATTCCTTCTTCCGAAACGGAAAAATTATTTCCGACTGGAGAATTAGTTAAGAGAAAAAATCGAAGAGCATCAGCACCATACTTTTCCAAAATAAGATCAGGGTCAACATAATTCTTTAGGTGCTTGGAAAGTTTCTGCCCTTCTTCGCCGACAATCAATCCGTTAACAATAGCATTTCGAAAAGCCGGAAGATTCTTTCCAAGGCCAATATCTTTAAGGGTTAAGGCTGTTGATAAAACGTTCAAAGTGTAAAACCATCCTCTTGTTTGATCAATTGCTTCCGCAACAAAATCAGCCGGGAACATTTTCTCGGTTAAAGCTTTGTTCGCAAACGGATAATGGTCCTGCGCATAAGGCATTGATCCTGATTCAAACCAACAATCGAAGACCTCGGGGACTCTTGTCATTTTTTCTCCTCGAGGAGAATAAAATTCAATTTCATCAATGTAGGGACGATGAAAATCAAGCACCCCTTCGGAATTATAGGGAAATAGGTTAAATTTCCATGATCGTAATTCTGCCGTCTTGAAACCTAACTCCGGAAGCATTTTAATTATTTCTTCTTGAGCCAGCCCTTGAGTTGCTGCTTCCAGCGAACGTAAAACTCCTTGATGACTAATAATTAAGATATTTTTCTCCTTGTATTGCTGATCAATCTTCTTAAGAAAATTGAATGCTCTCATCTTAACTTGATTTCCTGTTTCTCCTCCAGTTGGGGAGCAGATTAGCTTTTCTAGTTGAGAATGATAAAAAGAGTGATATTTTTCGAGGGACTCTTCTTCTAGAACTCCAAATTTTCTTTCGCTTATTTCCGGAGAAAGTTTTAGAGGAAGATGAAGTGCTTCGCTGATTATCTCAGCCGTTTGTTTAACCCGCAAAACATCTGAGGCAATAATTAGATCTATTTTTTTCTGCTTGAGAATTGGAATTAAAGTCTCTATCTGTTTCTTCCCTTCGTCAGTAAGAGGATATTTATTTTTAGCCGAAGAAACTAAACGTTTGGCATTGCTTTCAGCCTGCCCATGGCGAAGCAGCCAATAATGATTTGTTGTAAAATGTTGTTTCCGCAAGTCCCCTCGCGATCCGATTACTTCAATGTCTTTCTGGGCCGGCGAAAACCAAACAGGAAGAGGCGCTCCCCAATATCGGCTGCGAGAGATTGACCAGTCTTTTGCTCCAATTAGCCATTTTCCGAAACGCCCATCTTTTAAATGTGAGGGAATCCAATTAATTTTCTGATTATTAGTTATTAATTGCTTCTTGAATTTCTCTACCGCGACATACCAGCTGTCAATTGGATAATAAAGCAAGCGAGTATTACAACGCCAACAGAAAGGATAACTATGAGAAATTATCTCTTTTTTCCAAAGCAGTCCTTTCTTCTGTAAATCATCAACTATCTTTTTGCCGGCTAACCAAACTGGCTCTCCCGCTCCGGGAAGGAGCGGATTTTCCTTCATCTTCCCTTCGGTATCAACTGTTATTTTCATCGACAACCTTTCTTTTTGACCAAGAACCATGTCATCTTCTCCAAAGGCTGGGGCAACGTGGACCAGGCCGGTTCCTTCCTCCATTGTCACCCATTCGGCTCTGACAATCTGATAATCGTTTTTTCCTAAAGGAGCAATTTTGTAAAGAGGTTTATATCTCTGCCCTAATAATTTTTTTCCTTTAAATTGCTTAATTATTTCATATTCTTGGCCGGCAAGAATTTCCTTTCTTGCTAAAGCAAGAATGTAATAATTTCCTCCCATTTTAACTTTGAGATAATCTTCCCCTGGATTGACAGCAATTCCAGCATTCGCCGGGACAGTCCAAGGGGTAGTAGTCCAAATTAAGAGATGAGTCAAAGGATCTTTTTCAAGAGATACTTTAATGTAAATTGACTCATCTTCTTGCTCTTGATAGGCCCCCGGCTGATTTAATTCGAAATTAGAAAGAGGCGTTCCGCAACGAGGACAATAAGGAGCAACTCGATAATCTTTGTAGACAAGTCCTTGCTTATAAAGCTGTTTAAAAACCCACCAGACTGACTCAGTATAATTATTAGTTAAAGTTGCATAATAATGTTCATAATCGCCCCATCTTCCCAGGCGTCGAAGTATTTTTTCAAAAGCAGCAAGATAGCGGAAAACTAATTTTCGACAAGTTTCATTAAACTTCCCAACTCCCATTCTCTCAATGTCAGTTTTGTCTTTAATTTTCATTTCTTTCTCGGCTAAGTTTTCGACCGGCAGTCCATGGCAATCCCAACCAAAGCGACGGGGGACATAAAATCCTTTCATCGTCCAAAATCGCAAGATAGTATCTTTAATTGTTGAAGGAAGAAGATGACCGTAATGAGGTTGTCCAGTTGCAAAAGGAGGGCCATCGTAAAAACTAAAACGGGGATTCCCTTTTCTTTGTTCCAAACTCTGCTCAAAAATTTTATTTTCTTTCCAAAATTTTAAAACCGATTTTTCCTTTTTTGAAAAATTAATATCCATAATTTTAAAATCACATTTTCCTCGGGGCCCCAATTCCCATTAAAGTTAAGCTTTGATGAAGAGTATTTTGTGTCAGTAGAAGTAATCGACAGCGACTCGCTCGAAGATTAGGCTCTGCTTTAATAACTGGACAGTCTCGGTAGAATTGATGGAGAGCTTGAGCCAAACGATAAGCGTATTGGGGTAATCTTTGAACCTGATAGTCCTGGCTTATTTCTCGAATAACTTCTGGATAATGA
>CAZEHI010000050.1:0-3032 GCA_964512355.1 uncultured Candidatus Saccharibacteria bacterium
TGTTCAACGGCGCTAGGGTGTTTCAGCAAATAATTGCGGAAGCCAATGATTTCTTTCCAATTTTGACCGCCCAATTTTGTGAGATGAATATGAATTCTTCTTTTCCCGTCTTTATAAGGATAATCTATTTTGAAAAATAATCTTTCCGGATGGCTGACTTCTTCGCAAAATTCATAATCGACTTCTTCTAATCTATTTTTAGCTTCCGCTATCTTTGATCCTAGAACACCGACAACAATATCCAAAATGCCCTTGCCGCCCAACCCTGAAATAACTGTTGAACCAATGTGTTCAATTTTTGCAGACAAGCCAAGGGCTTTAGCTATCTTCTTCTTTTCTGATATGAAAAAAGCCCGGTACTCGGGATCATATTTTCTAAAAACATATTTCTTCATAACCACAAGAATGTTTTGAAATTATAATAAGCTTCGAATGCGTCAAGGTTTATTTAGAAATCGAACTTTTGCTGAAATCTTTGGCCCACTAGAATTTCTTACAATAGAAATCGACTGAGCGAAGGAGAAAGTTTTCGGAACACACACATTAATATTTTCCGTCCCAACCCTTTCCTCTCAATTCCTTTGCAAAATTAAGCGTGTGTCGCTTTATTCTTCCACCAACTTCCGGACAATTTTTAAAATAGCGGTCCCAATAATCCTTGAACCAACTTTCGATATCAGCTTCCGGCTTATTCCCTCGCAATTTATCAGCAACACATACAATTTTGGCTTCTATTCTGTCTGGTAATTTCGTTGGTTGCTGAAAGCCGATCTTCTGAGCCTCTTTTCCGTTTGAATCTGTTACAGAGTGCGCCCCAGCAATTGCCGCTAATTCAGGAAGGCCTTCTTTCTCTAAAATCCTCTGCCCTGCCGGGGCATGTAAAGCTTGATTAATATTTGGTGCTACTTCATAATTTATTTCAAACCGGCCAATGTCATGTAGCAGCGCTGCTGCTTTCAGAAAATCAATATCAATCTTTTCGCCGTAAGCAATCAACCTTTGTCCTATTTTTACTGACACATCTTTAACTCTCTCAACGTGTTCTAATACGCGTTCTGGCTGAGGATACTTTTTCAAAAGTTGTCTTGCAAGACTTTCACCAATCTTCATAAGAAAGACGTTTTCTCAAGTTAAATATAGTGGAGTTAGAGGGAATCGAACCCTCATCTCTGCCATGCGAAGGCAACGCTTTGCCATTGAGCTATAACCCCCTCTTAAAATCCTTTAACCAAAATCGGTTTTCCTTCTTCGTTGACCGCTCCAACCCCAATTGTATCAAGTCCAGCAATTAACTTTTCCCCAGGGAAAACTTTTCGAAGAATGTGAAGTCCGGCGTCGCAAGTAAGAACAATTGTAACATTTCCCCTGAGTTGGGCAGCTTCTAGTTGATCATAGACACACGGAGTTCCGATTAAATCAGTATCAACTACTTCGAACCCATCTTCTTTTAACTGTCCAGCTAGTTTTTTTATCCCTTTTTCTCCTCCTGTTCCACAAATACGGGCACAAACATTGCAAGCAACAATCCCAACTTTGTCATTGGGATGAAGCCGTTTTTTGATTTCAGCGTAAGGCTTTGATTGAGTAATAATCATAATTATTATTTTTAATTTAATTATTTTTGATAAAGACCAATCAGCTCCGCTTCCTGGAGAATATGGCCTGCCATTGCCTGTTCCAATTCGGCTTTCCCGGCCGATTCTACCAACGATAAAGTTGTATTGAGGGCGTAAAGCTTAAAATGATAATGATGAATCCCAGATGGGGGACAAGGCCCACCATAATTGTGTTTCTTGAAACTGTTTATCCCTTGAACCGCTTTATCAGGAACAGTGCCTTTTTGGATAAAATTAATTTCCACCGGAATATCCCAAAGAATCCAGTGATCCCAAGTTTGTCCGGGAGCATCTGGATCATCAACAATCAAAGCTAGGGTTTTGGCTTCGCTCGGCACTTCCTCGATTTGGAGCGGGGGATTAATATCTTCTCCTTGACAGCTATATTGAGAAGGAATAGATTGTTGATTTTGAAAAGCTGAACTAGCAAGAGTCATAGATTCTAATTTTTGATTAATGTTCTCATTTTCCGCTGGAGCCGGGGAAAGATTGTTTTCACTCCGAAAGCAAAATAATCCTATTACCACTCCTCCACAAACAACAAGAAGCAAAAAAGAAGGAATAGTTTTAACTTTGCCATTTTTTTAAGTAAAAATCTTTCTTAATTCTAACAATTCTTCTCTTTAAAGCAAACTGTCTTTTCTCTTCGCTATTGAAGCTCTGCTAACGCCTTTCTCCCTGGACTTTTTAAATTAATTATCACTTCGAAGAGAATATTTAATTATATTGCTAGTTGTCCCCGATGTCACAAAATATTACTCAATTTCCTGAAAATTTTCTTTTTTATTTTCTGCTGTTATCATTCTTTTTCGATCATCTAAAATTCTCAAATTTAAACAATTTGAAAATCTAAAAACTTCGGTTCGGCCTTTTTCCATCGCTGAGAAATTCTTTCCACATTTGCCGCAATCGGTCCTCTTTTCAGCCAAGAGAGAAAAAGCAGTAACGGCTCTTTCTCTCCTTCCGCCAAGACTTCAACTTGACCATTGGCAAGATTTTTAACCCAACCAGTAAGAGATAGGCGTCGAGCTTGTTTAAGGGTTGTTTCTCGAAAGAAAACTCCTTGGACTCTCCCTTCAAGAAAAACGTGAAGGCAATAAGGTGAATTAAGATTATTCATTTCCGCTCTTAATAAAATTATCCTACCTCAAATATGGTGATTGATTAATTCAGGCTGCCCGGACTTGAACCGGGACTAAATCCTCCCGAAGGACTCGTGCTACCATTACACCACAGCCTGATTAACTTACCCAATACTTCTTTTTAACCATTACGTCTTTCTTTTCTCTAATTTCTTCTGTTGCCTCTCGGGCTTCTTGAGCCTGGGTAATTAATTCCTTCGAAGACAGTTTCCCTATTTTCTTTATCTCTTTTTTTAGGTAAGCCGCCTTGTTCTTTTGCGGATCATCAATAATC
>CAZEHI010000051.1:0-3000 GCA_964512355.1 uncultured Candidatus Saccharibacteria bacterium
GGAGCAATCATCATCGCTTTGTCATTACGCTTTTCTTGTAAAGATCCAAATTCTCAAGAATGACAATAATCCCTCGAATAACTGACAATAATGGATCATCAGCCAAAAAGCAAGGAACCTTAACTTCCTTTGATATTAACTGATCTATATTTCTCAATAAAGAACCGCCTCCCGCTAGAACAATTCCCTTATTCATAATATCAGCAGAAAGTTCAGGAGGAGTCCCTCGCAAAACATTTTTTATCGATCGTATTATATCTTCTAAAATAGGAAATATTCCTTTTTGGATTTCATTAGAAGAAATTTTAATATCTTTCGGCAACCCACTTAGCAGATCTCTCCCTTTAATTTCGAGTGTCCTTTCCTTTTTCTCCGGAAGAGCTGTTCCTATTTTTCTTTTCGCTTCCTCGGCTGTTTGTTCTCCAATAGCTAAATTATATTGAGACTTAATGTAATTGATAATTGTTCGATCAATCGCATCTCCGCCAACGCGAACAGAATCGCAAGAAACAATCCCCCCCAAAGAAATTACTGCCACCTCTGAAGTTCCTCCTCCAATATCAACAATCATATGGCCAGAACAAGATTCAATAGGAATTCCCGCCCCAATTGCTGCTAGAATTGGTTCTTTGGTAATAAAAGCCTGACGAGCTCCGGCACTTAAAGTTCCTTCAATAACCGCCCGGCGTTCGGCGGAAGTAATATCTGCTGGGACTGAAACTACAACTTCCGGTTTCAAAAAACTTAGCTTCCGAGAAGCTCGATCAATAAAATACTTAAGCATTGCCTGGGTCACTCGATAATCAGCGATAACTCCGTTTTTTAACGGCCGGTAAACACGAATCGTTCCTGGAGTACGTCCAATCATTTTTTTCGCTTCCATCCCTACAGCTAAAACTTGATTTTTTTCTACTGACACTGCTACAACCGAAGGCTCGTTCAATATTAATCCGCCTTTTAAGGTTGCCACCAGTGAATTCGCTGTTCCTAAATCAATAGCTATTTTTCTCATAATATATTTTCGAATTAATCTCTAATCCTTTTAATGTCTGCCCCCAAGAGCTGTAATCGCTCTTCTATTTTTTCGTATCCTCGATCTATTTGATCAACATGCTCAATAATAGTTTGTCCATGCGCTATTAACCCGGCGATAACCAAAGAAGCTCCCGCTCTGACATCTCCTGATTCAACAGTCCGGCCCTGAAGATCAACGGATCCGAAGACAAAAGCCCGGTGCGGATCAACAATTTCAATGTCGGCTCCCATTTTTCTTAATTCATCAACATATCTTAGCCTATTTTCATAAAGGGGATCATGAATCAAACTTCGTCCTTTAGCTTTAATTAATAAGGGAACCACAATCGGAAGAAGATCGGTCGGAAAACCAGGATAAGGAAGTGCTTGCACCTTTATCGCTCTTAGGTTGGGAGAATAATTAACAGTAATTGTTTGGTTTTTTATCTCAAAATTGACTCCGATCTTTTTTATTTTTGACAGAAACAAGGTTAAATTATCCGGAACAACTTTTTGAATTTTAACCCGACCTGGAGTAAGAGCAGCGATAATAATAAAAGTTCCCGCTTCAGAAGGATCAGACATTATTTCATATTTGACTCCCGTTAATTCCTTAACGCCTTTAATCTTAATAATATGATCTCCTTCTTTTTCAATCTTTGCTCCCATTAAATTTAGCATTGCAATAAGGTCTTGTATTTGCGGTTCAGCAGCCGCTCCTCTGATAATAGTTACTTCTCCAGGCAAGAGGACCGAAGCAAGAATTATATTCTCAGTCGCCGTAACGCTGAACTCTTGCAGAACAATATCCTGACCTTTTAGATTTTCCCGCTGAAAATAATAAAAGTCCCCTTGCGGTTCTATCTCTACTCCCATTTTTTCTAAAGCTTCCAAATGAGTGGAGATTGGTCTCAGACCGATCCTATCCCCTCCCGGCCTAATTATTTTAAATTGAGAAAGGCGAGAAATCAACGCTCCAATAAAAAGAACTGACATGCGAGTTTTCCTCGCTCTTTCGAAGTCCATCTTTTCTGTTTTAATAGGACCATTCTTTTTTATCCTAATCTTTCTTTCCCCCAACCATTCTACTTCTGCTCCAAGGCTTTTTAACACCTCAATGATGTTAAGAATGTCATTAATCAGAGGAAGATTGTCAAAAATACAGTCTTGCTCAGTAAGCAAACTAGCGATAAGAATGGGCCCAGCTGCATTTTTATAGCCCCTTACTTCGATCTCCCCATTTAACGGACAATTCCCGTTAATAATAAATTTATCTGGCATTGTTCCAATTATAAACTAAAAATGACAATCTAGCAAATTTACGGCTGTCCTTCAATAAGAAGAGCCCGAATCACTTAAGATTCGGGCCACCAAGTAATAGCCAAAAATCGGCTATCTCTTTCCCCTTGAAGATAACTTCGCCGATGAGAAGGAAATAAGAACTTTCCATCTTTCGTGCCGCAGCAAGTACATACATTGGCAAGAAAGATATTTTCTACTCCTTCTTTTTTGGCTTCATCATAATTAAATCGCAACAAATCAAAATGGGCAGAGTGGCTTCGACCCTGGGTCATATAAGGCCCCCATCCTCCACGAATTAAATTCCTTGAAGAAAAAAATTCTCGGCGGTAACAGCAGCTTTGACTCCCGGGACCGATCCCCATTGTCATTCCATCAGCTCCGATCCCTGATTCTGCCGCCATAGCCCTAATCGTTCTTCGAACGATATGGGACGAAGAGGTGGCGAAACCAGCGTGGACGAGACTGAGAATTTTTAAATCTCTTCCTCGAAATCCGGCAATGATTATTGGAAAACAATCAGCCGGAAGGATTCCCAACGCTATTGGTTTCTTTATGATAACCGCATCAGCTGCTACCAACGGAAAAGCATCAGAGATAACAACCACTTTTTTGTTGCCCGGCTCCAAGTAAGAAACTTTTTGAGGAACCTTCACCGTCGAGAGAAACTCTGTTCGAGCTTGCAAC
>CAZEHI010000052.1:0-2926 GCA_964512355.1 uncultured Candidatus Saccharibacteria bacterium
TCATGTACCGAAAAGTTATTTAAAGAATGAGCCGGCGGTAATGCGGGCCATTAGAAATGACTATGACCCTTTCTCTCAAGTAATTTCTCGTCTTCGATCATTAAAAATGACCGGACATAAACCTAATAAGATTGAATTAATTGTCATTGGAGGAACTTGGAGTTTTCTCCCTTTTTCTTATCAGAAATATTTTATTAAAAGATGCTTCGAAGCTGCCAATGGAAGAAAAAGCTTTTCTCTAAAAGCGGCTCAACGAAAAAACGAGAGAGCAGAACATCGAATTATCGGGATAACCTTAGAAACAAGACCGGACTATATTACCCCCGAAGAAATAAGAAGAATGCGTCGATTGGGAGCAACCCGCATAGAGATTGGCGTTCAGAGCTTAGATAATCAGATCTTAAAATTAAATAAGCGAGGGCATGGAATAGCTGCCACCATTCGAGCAACTCGACTTCTAAAAGATGCCGGGATTAAAGTAAGTTATCACTTAATGCCCAACCTCCTTGGGTCAACTCCTAAAAAAGATTATCAAGTGTTTAAACAAGTTTTTGCTGATCCCCGTTTCCGTCCCGACCTTATAAAGATTTACCCAACGGCGATTACAAAAGAAGCTCCTCTTTACCAACAATGGAAAAGGGGTAACTATAAAGCATATTCCAAAGAAGTTTTAATTTCCTTGTTAAAGAAGATTAAAAAAGATGTCCCTCTTTATTGCCGCATCCAAAGAGTTATTCGCGACATTCCTTCTTCTAGTATCGTTACTGGCCCAACAAAAATATCGAACCTTCGAGAAATCATTTTAAAAGAACTGAAGAAAGAAGGGACTCCTTGTCGGTGTATTCGCTGCCGAGAAATAAGAGGAGATTATAATCAGCGGGAGAAAATAAAGCTATATCGATTAGATTATCAAGCTTCCCAAGGAAAAGAAATATTTCTAAGCTACGAAAACCCTCCCCGAACCCATCTGTATTCCCTGCTAAGATTGCGCATTCCTTCTTCTGTTTTCTCTTCTCGTCCTCATTTTATCCCAATTCTCCAAGACGCTGCTATCATCCGCCAGGTTCATACTTATGGACTTCAGCTTCCTTTCTCCCGAGAAAGTAAAAAATCTCCCCAGCATCGCGGCTTAGGGAAAAAACTTGTCCATCAAGCGGAAAAAATTGTTGAAAATGAGTTTTCGAGGAAAATAAAGAAGATAGCCGTAATTTCTGGAGTGGGAGTTCGCCAATACTACCGCAAACTAGGATATAAGCTTCGGGAAACTTATATGATTAAGTCAATTGGTTAATTTTTACCAATCGTCGAACCACTCTCCGGTCATCCCAAGCAATCTTTCGACCATTTTTAACGCACATCAATGATTCCGATCCTTTCCCGGTAATGATAATAACATCATTTGAGTTCCCTAAAGATAAAGCTCGGCTAATCGCTTTTTCTCGATCAAGAATTACTATTTGATCATTGGTCGGGAAATCTTTCAGCCCAGATTTCACCTCAGCAAGAATTCGTTTCGGATCTTCGTCGTAAGGATCTTCGTTAGTTAAAATAACTTTCTGACAGTAACGACTGGCAATTCTTCCTAGAACTGGCCTTTTCCATTTGTCTCTTCCCCCTCCGCAAGATCCAAGAATACATATTAACTTTCCGTTGTTTTTTAGATAATAACGGGCTGTCTGATATGCTTTTTCTAAGGCCACGGGAGTATGAGCATAGTCAACAATGACCGGGCAGGGCTTTTTTATAACAACCTCCATTCGCCCGGGGATTTTTTTTATTAGCAATAAAGACTGCCCCATTGATTCAAGATCAATCCCCTGTGACCATCCAATTGCTAAAGCCGCCAGAGCATTGTAAACATTAAAAAGTCCGTCTAAGTTTAATTTCATTTCCCGGCCATTAACCGAAAAAATTGTTTGCCCGGGAGATAAGTTGACTTTTTCAGCAGTAAGAAGCCTGACTTTCTTTTCTGAGAAGGCAGTCTTAATTGCAAAGCCGATTTTTCTTTCCGCTCTAAAGCGAAGAAAACGACGAGCATATTGATCATCTAGGTTGATAATAATGGTTTTCGGCTGTTTTTTCCCCAACAAGCCGCTAGACAATGGAGAAGATAGGGACCGAAAGAGTTTTTCTTTGGTCTTTTGATAGTTGGCAAAGCTTCCATGTCTTTCAATGTGTTCTGGGGATAAATTAGTAAAAACAGCAACGTCAAAATCAATAAAGCAGTGACGATATTGTTTAATTCCCTCAGAAGTCACTTCAATGACTGCATATTGACAATGATTTCTCTTCGCAGTCGATAGAAATTTCTGCAGCCGAAATCTCCCTGGCATTGTCATTTTGAGTTCATTGGGATAGCTTTTCTTTCCAATCCGGAAACAAACCGAAGAAAGAGAAGCCACCTTATAGCCCGCTCCCTGCAGTATCTGAGCAGTCATTTCAACAACTGTCGATTTCCCACTTGTTCCAGTAACGCCGATAACAATTAATTCCCGAGAGGGAAATCCATAAAAAATCGCCGCTAATATCGCTAAGAGAAAATGGTAAAAATCAAGAAGTTGATTGGGGATAAAAAGTTTAATTTTTCCTTTCCAATTCATGTTATCTTCTCTCTAAATAAAAAAGTGTTATAATAAAATTTATCTAAAAGAAATATTATGGCCATTACTAAATCAGCTCAAAAAGCATTAAGACAAAATCTAAGACGGAAAAAAGCAAATTCCATTTATAGACAAAGGATGAGGGAATTGGTTAAAAAAATCAAGCAACTCATCGCGGCGAAGAAAAAAGGAGCTGCGGAAAAACTTCTCCCTGACTATTATAAGGCCGTCGATAAAGCAGCCAAAGCTAAAGTCATCAAACAAAATGCCGCCAGTCGAAAAAAGGCTAGTTTAGCTAGGCTTATTCACCAGATTAAAGCTAAAAC
>CAZEHI010000053.1:0-2855 GCA_964512355.1 uncultured Candidatus Saccharibacteria bacterium
ATCGGGACAATAAATACATTTTCCCGGACAAGGGTAAGGCTTCGTTAAAACGGCAATGACGGTGATTCCTGATCGGGAACGGACTTGTCGGGTAACAAGAAGATCTTCGATCAGCTGACTAGACTTAATCCTTTTTTCTCTTATCATTTTATGATAAACTTGATTTAGGATCATCTTTTTTGGAATCGCTTTTTTGTTTTTCTTTGCCAAAGATCGTTCAATCTTTTCGAAATCGCGAGGATTTTCCGGTTGATTTCGAATTAATTCATTGATAATTTCTTCGTAATATTTTATTTGGGCTTGATTTAAATTAAACATAGATTATGGACAGAGAATACGCACAGTATCTTCAGGAAAGAAACAAAGAAAGCTACGATGAAATAGCTGATAACTTTTCCCAAACGAGATCAATAGAAAGAGAAGAATTAAAGCAATTTAACCGCTTTGTTAAGAAAGGGGATTTTCTTTTGGATCTAGGTTGCGGAGACGGACAATTAGTTAGCATCTTAAAAAGAAAAGAAGTCGGCTACATCGGAATCGACAGCTCCCCGCGTCTTATCAAGATTGCTCAACGAAAACATCCTCATTACCATTTCGTGACTGGTGATATTTTTAAGGTTATTTTTCCGAGTGAAACATTTGACGGAGTTTTCGCTATTTCTCTTTTACATCATATTCCTTCCTTTCCGCTTCAGTTGCATATTTTAAAAGAAGCAGCAAGGGTCTTAAAACCGAGCGGGCTCTTATTTATTACTGTTTGGCAAATATCTTTGCCCCTTTCCCGGCTTGGAAAACATTCTTCTTTCCACCAACGGCTGGCGAAAAGGCCCTCATTAGGAAGAAGAGACTTTATTCACCAATGGGGCGGGCAAGCCAATCTTTATTATCATGTTTTTACTCAGCGGGAATTAAGAAAATTAATCCGGCAAACAAGTTTAAGCATTATTGATTCAGGAAGGATGTCTAATGCCTCTGGCAGTCGAAAGAATATTTATTTTATCGCTCAAAAATAGTCCTTATAGCTTAATGGATAAAGCGCAACCCTCCGGAGGTTGAAATGAAGGTTCGAATCCTTCTAAGGGCACTTCTTAAAGGTCGATTTTACCATAATTCATTTTTGATTTTATGTCTAACATAAAAAGTGAAAAAGAAATTTTGGTTGGGAAGGTAACCCACTATTTTGACAATATCAAAGTAGCCGTTATCGAATTGAAAAAACCACTCAAAGTCGGCGAGGAAATTAGATTTGCCGGAGGAGAAACTGATTTTAACCAAAAAGTCGGTTCAATGGAAATAGATCACGAAAAGATTAAGCAGGCAAAAGCAAAGCAAACAGTGGGAATAGAAGTAGAGGGAAAAGTCCATCCCGGATATCGAGTCTACAAAATATAACTCTTATAAGATCGGAAAATATTTAAAATGAGCAAGGCTTTTCTTCTGAGCTCCGCTCAATTAATGGGAGGAGTAATTGGAGCTGGTATTTTCAGTTTACCTTTTCTTCTATCAAAGGCAGGGTGGCTACCGTTTCTGGTTGCCATTGCTGTTTTTGGAGTAACCGCTATCTTTGTCCATCTTTTTTTTGCGGAAGTTGTTTTACGTACTAAGAAAGTTGGAACTTTATCAATGTATACGAAAAAATATTTAAATCAGCCGACAGGCACAATTGTTTCAATTATCACGGTGTTAGGAATAGGGGGGGCCTTATTGGTCTATATCATTTTAAGCGGCATTCTTTTATCGATCGTTTTAACTTCGTTGGAGATTTCTCCAATTTATCTCAGCCTTCTTTTTATTGTCCTTGTTTCTTTCCTCTTTTTAAAAAGGCGTCAGGATTTTCCTTCCCTGGAATTTTTCCTGACCATTTCTTTACTCCTAGTAATGTTCCTGATTGCCGGAGCGGCCATTCCTTTTATTGATTGGCAAGGGATTCCTCTTTTCGATGGGCGCTACATCTTTATGCTCCCAGGAATTGTCCTTTTTAGTCTAATCGGTTGGGATACTCTTCCTTCAATTAATCGAGTTCTCAAGAAAGCTGGACGACAAAAAGAGATTGGACGAATAATTATTTGTTCAATAACGATTATTATGTTATCTTATCTTTTCTTCGGTTTGTCCTTCGCCGGCGCCGGAGAGAACTTTTATCAGTGGCAGAACGTCGACGCCTCTTCTTTTCCGCAAGGGGAACTATTGATTATTCTTGTGGCAGTCGTCGGCTTTTTGATAAGCGTTGTTTCTTTTCTTAGTCTGGCTAATTATCTTAAAACTAGCTTAATAAATGATTTTCATTTTCCTCCTTCAATAACTTTTTCCCTTATTATTTTCGTCCCTCTTCTTTTGCTCCTCAGCGGCTTCGATCAGTTTACTAATCTTATTGGAATAATTGGAACATTAATGGGGGCAATTGAGGGGATTATTATTATTATTCTCTTTCGCCGGGCGAAAAAGAAAGGGGATCGGACGCCGGAATATTCTTTAAGCGTTCCTCGCTATTTTCTTTACATCTTAACAGCCATTTTAGTCTTTGGAGTTGGAAGTCAAGTTATTTTCTATCTTTTATAGCAATTTTGATTTTATTGATTTGACAGCTTGTTTTTAAAAGAATAGCATAAAACATTATGGAATTAGGAATTTTTTATTTAACTCGGCCGGGTCTTAAAAAGATTCAGCAGCAATACAGGGAACTGGAAAAGACAAAGAAAAAGAAAATCAAAGATAATTCAGAGAATTTTCGTTCTCAGGAAATTGATTCTGATTATTTAGTTTTCCGTGAGAACATCGAGTTTTTGGAAAGCAGGATTCAAGAATTGCGACATATTCTTGATAACTATCAAATTATTAAACGTCCCTCGCTCAAG
>CAZEHI010000054.1:0-2847 GCA_964512355.1 uncultured Candidatus Saccharibacteria bacterium
GAAATAGAACCAGATGAGGGAAGTGTCATTATGGACAAGCATGAAAGAATCGGTTATCTCCCTCAAACCATAGAAGCTGATTTTGAGAAAACGATCAAGGAGTTTTTTTTCGATGGCCGGGAAGTTCAAGAATGGCAAATCGAGAGATCTTTAGGAGGATTAGGAATTCAAAATATCGGCCTAAAGAGGAAACTGAAGAGTTTCAGTGGCGGAGAAACGACAAGGATAGCTTTAGCCAAGGTCTTAATGAAAGACCCGACGACACTCTTGCTTGATGAACCAACTAATCATCTTGATATTGAAGGGCTTCTCTGTCTTCAAAAGTTTCTTTCTTCTTTCGAGGGAGGAGTTTTGCTGGTGTCTCACGATAGATGGATTTTAGACAAAGTGCCGACGAAAATAATTGATCTCCAACTCAGAGAAAAGGGAAGGGTTGCTGGAATTTATCCTGGAAACTTTAGTGCGTACAAAAAAGCTCGGCGAAGAGAGATCGAAAAGCAGGAAATTTTGTATAAACTTCAGCAGAAGAGGATAAGAGTGTTGGAGGAGGATATTCGGGAGAAAAAAGACAGGGCAAAAAAAATTGAAGGGAAATCAAAAGTACCTTATTATCAAAATAAAGCTGGAACCTTGGCCCGGAGAGCTAAAGCTGAAGAAAAAAGAATTATAAAAGTGCTAGAAAGCGAAGAAAGAATTGAAAAATCTCAAAAAGAGAAACCTCTTCATTTTACCTTCGATGCCTCCTTGGGAAAAGGGCAAAGAGTAATTCAGGCAAAGGATCTTTCTTTTGGACTAAAAGGAAAAGCACTTTTCAATTTAGTTAATTTTGAACTATATGGGAAAGAGAGAATAGCGTTGATGGGTCCCAATGGTTCGGGCAAGACCACTCTTATTAGGATTTTGCTTGGTGGTCTAAAATCAGATAAGGGCGAAGTGAAGTTAAATCCGAATATAAAAATTGGTTATTTACCTCAGGAGATAAGTCTTAAAGATCAAGAGAAGACAGTCGCGGAAGAATTTGAGAAAAGTTCTAAAATGGACCGAAATGAAGGGAGAAGATTACTTGGTAGATTCCTTTTTTCTGGCGAAGATCAGGCAAAGAAGCTCAAATACCTAAGCTCGGGTGAAAGAAGAAGACTTCATTTGTCCAAGATTGTCGCTTCCGGAGCCAATGTCTTAATGCTGGACGAGCCGACTAATCATCTGGATATTCCCTCAATCGAAGCAACCGAGAAAGCTCTTTCTCAATTTGAAGGAGCAATGCTGGTAGTTTCTCATGATAGATATTTTCTAAAAAATGTAGGAATTGAAAAGTTCTACTATCTTAAGCAAGGTGAATTCAAAGAATTTAATCATTTAGGAGATATAGAGAAAATGATGAAATTGTCTCTGATTTAAAAAGAGTAGCAGCTCCCCGTTGTTCTTTTTTTTGGTTTCTCTATTTTTATTGAGGAAATAATAGACAGGATTTTTTTAAGATGATATAATAAAAAGAAATGAAATAAAGGTCGCTAGTAGTCTAAAATTAATCTTACTATATGATAAATAAAGACAGATTTATGGGAAAGAAAGTAGAAACAATTAGCTTAGAAGACGTAAGAGAGCAAAGCGTAGATATGCTCTTTCCTAGTTCAAGTGGCCCGAATCATAAAGCAGTTTACCTTCGATATGGTGAAAAATGTGGGGGGAGTTGCCGGGGTTGCAAGGGAGGTTGTAGCGGAGGTTGCAAGGGAGGTTGTCATGGAGGTTGTAAGGGCCAATAAAGATAATTAGGAATAGCTTTCCGGGAAAAAGCCTCGAATAAAAACCACAAGCCTTAGAAAAGCTTTGAAGTTTTAAGTTTTAATGAAGAAGAGTTCCAAGAAATTGATAGCTAAACTGGTAAAAGTAGCACAAGACGAAGGGATTATTAGAAATATATATACAGGAATATTTTGTAATGATGAGCCGAAAATTCATTTTTTCGACATCAGTTTAAACATTAGTAATACCACGAAAAATTCTCACAGAGGATTAACAGAAGAGCTTTCTGGAGGAAGCTCCTTTTTAAAAAGGGAAGCACTGTCGAAAGCTTTAGGAGAAGCTTTCGAAAGATATTTTTTAAGTGTTTGTCGAAAGAAAAACTTTGTTTGGGACAGTTATGATAATTTAAAAAAGAAAGCAATCAATCCTAAGAATTTTATTTCTTTTTCTGAATTTAAGATCAAACCGAGATTTAGTATTTATAAGAATAGTAATGAAAAACTAAATTGGGTTGAAGGATTCTCGTTAACCCAAGATAAAAATGTTCTTGTCCCTGCCCAACTTGTTTATGTCCCATATAAATTCAGGTCCAAAGAACCAGTAGTCAATTTCCCTATTACTACAGGCGCCGCTTGCCATAGTTCTCTCAAAAGAGCTATTTTAAATGTATTACTTGAAGTTATTGAGAGAGATGCTTTTATGATAAATTATTTGAATAAACTTTCTCGAAATATTATTGACATTGGTAAATCCGATGACGAGATTTTTAAAAAGATTATTTTGTCACTGAAGAGATACAATCTTGAGCTTTATCTTTTAGATATTAGTACAGATGTTCCAGCGTACACTGTTTTAGCAATTATAATTGATAGAACCAGAAAAGGTCCGGCAGTTTCTTTAGGGATGAAATCTGATTTAGGAATTAAAAAAGCTATTACCGGGGCAATAGAGGAGTGCCTACATGGAAGATCTTGGATAAGGGAAGTGTTGATGGAAATCAAGAAAGCAAAGATGGAAGAAATTCGGAAAAGAAAATATTATATTGCTGATATTAAAGAAAGAGGACTCCTATGGTCGGATCATGACATGATTAATAAAATTAGA
>CAZEHI010000055.1:0-2796 GCA_964512355.1 uncultured Candidatus Saccharibacteria bacterium
CGACCAAATGATAGCTCTTTTTATCCGAGGGGCGCCTTTGGAACATTCTATTTTTAGCATCATATATTTCGAACCCTAAAATAGGTTTTATTCCCCGCTGTTTCGCTTTTTGATAAAATTCTATTGCTCCATATAAATTTCCATGGTCAGTTAAAGCAATAGTGTCCATTCCTGATTTTTGGGTATAGTCTAATAAATCATCTATTTTAGGCAATCCATCTAAAAGACTATAATGGGAATGGACATGTAAGTGGGTAAATTGAGATTTCATTATTTTACTAGTTCTTGGTATCTGGTCCCTTTTAAGACTAGTTCTTTTTCAAGAGAAGCATTTCTAACAATAAGATATTGGCTTATGGTTGTGTTTTCTAAATTTACTGACCCCAAGATTAAAGCATGGACCAAGTCTAAAGATCCATCGATGGTACTTTCTTGGGCGCTGAGATTTCCATTAATGACGGCTTGACGAAGATAAACATTGCCTCGGATAACTAAGCCGCCGTGGTCGACGCTTTGAATTTTTGCTCCTTGTAAATCAAAGTTTTGTCCTATTTGTGCTTTAGCCAGACTAATGAATCCGTAATTATTTAATCGCTGGAAATCAAGATTTTCCTTAACTTGAGCTCCAACTAAATTAATAACTCCTCTGACAGTGGCTTGTTTTAAGATTAACGATCCTCTTATAATCGCCTGTTCAAGATGCAGCCCTCCCTTAATGATAGATCCTTCCAAGTTCAAATCCCCGTTAATAGTAGATTCCCTCATCGAGATTGAGCCGAGGATGGTTGCCTCTCGTAGATTTATTCCCTGTTCGAAAGTTCTTCCTGAGAAATTAAAACCAGGCAAAATCCGATAACTCAAATTGACTTGTCGATTGGCAACTTGGGCTTTTCTAATTTCCTTTTCTATTTCAGCGGAGGAAAGAATAGCCTCCGGAGTTAATTTAGTTGAAGGATTAAAATAAGGTTCCATATTTCTCAAAAAATACTAATATGATGTATAATTGTTTATATTAAAGTATAAGTCCAATTGATTTTTTTTACAAATTGTGAAACCTAATTTTTATCTAGAACGAAAACTGCGGCGAGAGGGATATCGTTTTATTCTAGGACTTGACGAGGTCGGTCGAGGAGCTTTAGCCGGTCCGGTTACTGCTGCCGGGGTAATTTTATTAGCCGATTTTTTTGAAAAGGACCCTCCGTCCTGGACTAGATTGGTCCGAGATTCTAAACGATTATCAGCTAAACAAAGGGAATTTCTTTATGAGAAAGTAATTGGGGAAACCAATTTACTGCACTATGCTACTGCTTCGATTAGCGAAAAAGTAATTGACAAGAAGAATATTCTCCAAGCGACAAAATTAGCAATGAAGACAGTAGTTCAAAAAATAACTCCTTCTGCTAATGTTTTAATCTTGGACGGGGATTTTTCTATTCCTTTAAATATTCCCCAAAAATCTATCATCGGAGCCGATCGCAGGATTTTTTCAGTAGCTCTTGCTTCAATAATTGCTAAAGTTACCCGGGATCAGTTGATGATAAATTATCATTCTCAATATCCTCAGTATGGATTTGCTCAACATAAGGGATACGGGACTAGGCATCATTTATTGATGATTAAAAAATATGGGAATGTTGACATTCATCGTCAGTCTTTCCGAGGGGTAAAACATCCTTAATAGATTTTATTATATGTTTGGCAAAAGTGCAAATTTTTGCTAAAGTAAGCTATCTTTAATTTAATTTAAAAGCTTATGGCAGTTCCGAAACAAAGAAAAACAAAATCAAGACGCAATCAAAGAAGATCGCATATTCATCTTCCTTCTTTTAATTTGGTCAAGTGTCCAAAATGTGGTAAGCTAAAAAAACCGCATGTTGTCTGTAGTTATTGTGGATATTACAAAGGGAAAGAAGTGATTGATGTTTTACAAGGATTAGGAAAGAAAGAAAGAAAGAAACGGAAGAAAAAATTGGCTTCCGAAAAAAAGGAGGGAAAGAAAAAATCTTTAGATATCGAGAATCTTTCCCGAAAATAATTTTTTATTTATGCTTTCTAGGCATCAAGCTCGTTTAATTGCCGTCCAGATTCTTTATGAGTGGGATTTTTATGATCATCAGGAAGATGCTTTTAAAAGAAGCGAAGAAGAAAGAACAAGAACGATAAAAGAAAGAGAAACAAAGAAATTTATTGTTTCTTTAGTTCGAGGGGTTAAAAAATATTGGCAGCCAATTAATGAAATTCTTGAAAAAGCAGCTCCTCAATGGCCTTTAGAAAAAATGACTATCGTTGATAGAAATATTCTCCGTTTAGGAGTTTATGAATTAATTTATGTTAATCAAAAAGACGTTCCTGCCAAAGTTGCGATTAATGAAGCGATAGAACTCGGAAAGGATTTTGGCGGATTGACCTCGGGGAAATTTATTAATGGAGTGCTGGGAACAATTTACGAAGAAATCAAGATAATAAAAAATGAGGAAAATAAATGAAGAGCATAACTATTCTTTTTTATACGAACAAAACAATTTTAAAGAGAAAGAGGAAAAAACAAAAATAAGCTTTGCCAACAAAGCATTGCTAATTCAAAGCTTTTTGCACCGGTCCTACTTACATGAACATAAAAATGTCGGGATAGATAATAACGAAAGGTTGGAATATTTAGGAGATGCAGTATTAGAACTAATAGTGACAAAATATTTATATTATCATTATCAGGAATCAGAGGGGATACTTACGGTTTGGCGTTCGGCTTTGGTTAACACCAAATCTTTGCTTAAAGTAGCGGAGAAATTAAATTTT
>CAZEHI010000056.1:0-2723 GCA_964512355.1 uncultured Candidatus Saccharibacteria bacterium
AGTGCCCCCGGCAGGATTCGAACCTGCACTCTTAACCTTAGAAGGGTTCTGCTTTATCCAACTAAGCTACGGGGGCTTAATTGATTCATCTTAACACAAAAAATAATTCTGCGAAATTGACTTTTCCTATTTTCTTTGATAATCTCAAGAAAAGCGGGGCATGGCCTAGCGGCTTAAGGCGCAGCGTTTGGGACGCTGAGATCCTGGGTTCAAATCCCAGTGCCCCGAAAGTTCTCCTTACTCCAGCGGAGGTAATTCAGCGGTAGAATACCTCACTTCCAATGAGGTTGTCGCGGGTTCGAATCCCGTCCTCCGCTCTTTTTTATATCAGCTGACATCAACTGCGGTAGTAGTTCTTAAATCTTTACTTTTTACTTTTTCCTCGCCATCTCTTAACAAAAGCAATCACCGAAGATATTTGATAAGAAAAGAAGGAAACAAAATTTAAAAACCCCTTAGTTTTTCTACTAGGGGGCTTTTAAAATCCAATTATTGTCACTTAACCATTTCTTTCAAGCTCTTTCCTGCTTTAAACTTTGGAACCCTTCGGGCTGGGATGGAGATTTTCGCTCCTGTTTGCGGGTTGCGTCCTTCACGGGCTTTCCTTTTGCGAACATCAAAGCGACCAAACCCGGTAAGCACGACATCATCACCTTTCTTCAGGGTCCCAGAAATGATTTCCAATAGTTCATTTAAGACTTCCCCTGTTTTATTTTTTGACAAATCAACTTTGTCAGCCAATTTATCAATTAATTCTCCTTTGTTCATTGGTCTAATTTATTGTCTTAATAATAGAATCGACCTTTATGCTTTCAAGATAGCACGTTTAACGTGCATATTCCACTGCTCTTGTTTCCCGGATCACATTAACTTTAATTTCACCGGGGTAAGTCAACCCTTCTTGAACTTCTTTGGCTACTTGCCGAGCAATCTGCCGCATTGCTAAATCACTAACTTCTTCCGGACGGACAAGAATTCTAATTTCCCGACCGGCTTCAATGGCATAGCAATCCTGGACTCCTTTAATTGACTTGGCAATCTCTTCCAGGCTTTCCAGCCTCTTTAAGAATTCTGCCAAGCTTTCTTTTCGGGCTCCGGGGCGAGAGCTAGAAATAGCGTCGGCTATTTGGACCAAAACGGCCTCAACTGATTCATAGGGGTAGTCTTCGTGATGCGATTTCATTGCTGTAATCACCGCCGGTTCGACTTTAAATCGTTCTAACAGTTTAATCCCGATTTCAACATGGGATCCTTCCACCTGACGATCAATTGCTTTGCCGATATCATGCAGAAGACCAGCTTTCTTAGCAACTTCCCGATTAGCCCCAATTTCTTGAGCTAATCCTTCGGCCAGAAAAGCTGTTTCTAGAGAATGCAAAAGAACATTCTGGCCATAACTAGTCCGGAAATGCAACCGTCCCAATAGCTCAATCAACTTCGGATGAATATCAATAATTTCTGCTTTGTAAACGGCTGCCTGGCCGGCTTTTTCAATTTGTTCCTTGATTTCCTCTTTGGCTTTCTTCAGAACTCTTTCAATGCGAGCTGGCTGGATACGCCCGTCCTCAATTAGCTTTTCTAAAGCTAATTGGGCAATTCGCCGGCGAATAGGATTGAAAGCGGAAATAGTAGCTGACCCGGGGGCTTCATCGACTAAAACTTCTACCCCAGCCGCTTTTTCAAAAGTACGAATATTACGACCATTCTTTCCAATAATCCTTCCTTTGATCTCTTCGTCCGGCAAGCTGATCGTACTGGTAGTTAATTCTTCTACTTGGGGAAGAGCATACTTTTGAATGGCCGTTGCCATTATTTCTTTTGCTCGTTCTTGATATCGCTCTTTCCCCTCAGTTTCTAATTTACGAATGTGAGCTAAAAGATCTTGTTTAGAATCTTGCTCAACTCGTTCTAATAATTCCTGCTTTGCTTCCTTCTCGCTTAAGCCGGAAACTTCTTCCAGTTTTTGAAGAATCATCTCTCTTAATTCCTTCAATTGATTCTTCTCTGCTTTCAACTGCTCTGCTCGATCTTCAATTTGCTGTTCCTTCTTAGTTAGAAGAGAGTCTTTTTCATTAAGACTGTTTGTCTGACGAAGAAAAAGCTCTTTTTCTTGGACGATATTCTCTTCGTCTCTCTTTCTTTTTTTCTCTCCTTCGATGACGATCTTTGCCGCTTGCTGTCTAGCTCGTTCCAGGATTTTCTCTCTTTCTTTTCGCCCTTGTTCGGCTTTGCGACGCAAAGCCTCTTCAATAGTTCCTCTTTTTCTCTGGCCAACGGCTTTTCGAATAAGATAGCCCAGCCAGATTCCGAAAAAGGAACTAATAATTCCTATTGTTAGGATTAGTATTCCTTGTTCCATAATTCAATTTTAAAGACCAACAATAGACTTTTATTTTATCTTTGTTCTTTTCTTTGTTTTAACCTTTATTTTGCTTAAAGAATTCATAAGGAAAGTCTTTTGTCTTTTTGCTGATCAAATTACTTAATAACTGAAAATATTATAGCAAGAAAAGGAATAAAAGCAAAATAAAGATATTTGTAATTTCCCCTTGGGTTATTTATTGTCTCAAGATGTTCCCTAATAATTTTTGAAATCCAAAAATTCTCTTTCATAAACATTGTCACCTAGCTTTCTAGGATGAGGAAATCAAAAGCCCAGTAAAAATCTTCTTATTACCTAATGAACAGCACCAACGAAACGAGGCTTCAGGGGAAGTTGAGCA
>CAZEHI010000057.1:0-2655 GCA_964512355.1 uncultured Candidatus Saccharibacteria bacterium
ATGATTGCTCCCTCAATTTATTTGAGACAACAATCATTTTTGGAGAAAGCGATTAAGACATCAAGGATTTCTCATGCTTATTTATTTTCTGGGCCGAAAGGAGTTGGCAAGAGAGAAATGGCTTTTTGGTTTGCCTATAAATTGAACCCGGATCTCAAAGCCAATTTGGAACAAAGATATACCGGCTTAATTTTAGTTGAACCAGAAGAAGAAAATAAGCAACGAGCGATAATAGGCATTGAACAGGCTTTAGAAATTAGAAAAAAACTTAGCTTGCATTCATCTAAAAACAGCTATCGCGTTGTAATTATCGATCAAGCCCAATCAATGACAGCAAGGGCTCAAAATGTTCTTCTGAAAGCGTTAGAGGAGCCTTCTGAGAAAACAGTTTTTATTTTAACTGTCGACTATCCGCAAAAGCTATTAGAAACAATATATTCTCGCTGTCAAAATATTAAGTTTAATTTGATTACTAGAGAAAAAATAAAGCAGTGGCTAGAAAAAGAGAAAAATCTTTCTTCAGAAAAAGCAGAGAAAATAGCTTGGCTTAGTCACGGGCGGTGGGGAAGAGCGAAAGATTACTTAAATTCGCCCTCGAGAATTGAGGAAGATTATCTTTTTTTTGAAAAAATAAATAATTTCTGTCAAAGCTCTTTCGGAGAACGGTTTGAGTATGAGAAGGAATTTTGTTTGAAGAGAGCAACATTAGTTCATTTTTTAGAATCTTATCTTTCTTATCTCAGAGATCTTATTCTTGAAAAGAACAATACTGGCGTAAGTTTCTCTCAACGGTTTAACCGGGCAAGACCTAATTATTCCTGGGAACAGTTAAACAGTTTGACGGCTTTAGGGCAAAAGATTTTAACTTTGTTAAATTCGACTAATATTAATGTTCGTTTGGCTTTTGGCCAAATTGTAATTAATTTTTAAACGTTTTATTATGTCTTCTCAATTTGTTGAAGAAATAAAAGCAGAATTAGAAAAAGTAATTCAGTTTTTTAATCAAGAATTATCCAAATTACATATTTCTCGAGCTAATCCGTCTTTAGTCGAAGATTTAATTATTCTTTTTGCTGGACAGGAGATTCTCTTGAAGCAATTAGCGTCTATTACTTGCCCTGGGGCAAGACAAATCTTAATTCAGCCATGGAGCAATGATTATCTTCCGGCAATCGAGCAAGCTCTTCAAAAATCGTCTCTTGGCTTAACGTCAAGCGTCGATAAGCAGATTATTCGAGTAACAATTCCAGCCCCGTCAGAGGAGAGGCGCCAAAGCATTATTCGCTTAATCGAAGAAGAAACAGAGAAAATAAGAGAAACTATTCGTCATTGGCGTCAGGTTAGTTGGAAAAAAATCCAGGACGCTTTTCAAGCAGGAGAGATTTCAGAAGATGAAAAGTTCAAGGCAAAAGATGAACTGCAAGAACTCATCGATGAATACAATCAAAAGATTCAAGATATTAGAAAGAAAGAAGAATCAGAAATTAAAGAAGAATAATTATTATGTTTTTTCTCTCAATACTTCTTACAATTGCCGCTTTGGTCGGGCTGATGGTTATACATGAGGCGGGACATTTTCTTTTGGCGAAGAAATTCGGCATGCCGGTTGAAGAATTTGGGATAGGACTTCCTCCGAAGATAAAGAAGTGGAAAATTGGATCAACAGTTTACTCTTTAAATCTTATTCCTTTTGGGGCTTTTGTAAAAATCAAAGGGGAAGAAGAGGAAACAGAAGAAGGAGATGGTTTTCGAAACTATGCTGCTTGGAAAAGAATTATTGTTCTTCTAGGAGGAATAATGGCAACTTGGATTATCGCAGTTATAATTCTAAGTGTCGTTGCGGGAGCATGGGGATTCCCAGAAGCGATCGACGACCAAACAACGGCCCCGGAAGCAAAACTGCAAGTAATGTCAGTAATTGATGATTGGCCAGCGGAGATAGCTGGATTGCAGATGGGAGATGAAATCATTGGATACTATCAGGGAGATGAATTAATTCCAATTAACAAAATAGAAAAATTCACCGAAATGATTCAATCTCATCCGGAAGAAGAAATTAAGTTATTAGCAGAAAGAGGGGACGAAAGCTTTACTTCCCTTGTTATTCCTCGAGAGAGTGAAGATTCTGGGCCAGCGATGATTGGGGTTGGATTGTCGCGGGTGAGGATGAAACAATATAATTGGAAGGAAGCTCCTTTGGTGGGCTTACAATTAACGATTAGTCAAACCATCGCCATTCCGGTTACTTTGGGTCACACATTTATCCAATGGATTCGTCATGAACCAATTCCGGGAATTAAAATTATGGGGCCAGTAGGAATTGGGAAAATAATGAACGACGCGGCTGTTTTGGGAATAAATTATTTTCTTCAATTATTAGCTTTGATCGCAATTTATTTGACGCTTTTTAACATATTCCCGATTCCTGCTTTAGACGGGGGGAAAATATTGTTCTTATTAATTGGGAAGATAAGAGGAAAAGAGATAAAGGTTAGTGCGGAAAATGCAATTAATACTATCTTTTTAGGAAGTCTAATGTTAATTTTGGTAATCGTTACTATAAGCGATATCATTTCTTTATTTTAATAATGAAAAGAAGCAAACTTTTTTGTAAAACTAACAAGCAAGATTTGACGGGAGCGGAAACGGCATCCC
>CAZEHI010000058.1:0-2601 GCA_964512355.1 uncultured Candidatus Saccharibacteria bacterium
ATTAAGTTACGATCCGGAGGCTGACGTGCTTAGTTGGGAATTAAGCCCAAAAGGAAAAATTGTCCGCGGAAAGAAAATCGGCAACGTAGTTATCCACTTTACTGAAAAAAGCGTTCCTATCTTGCTAGAAATTCTCGAAGCAAAAAAGTTTGTTACTCAGACAACTGACCTTTTAAAGAACCCTAAAGCTATTATTCGGTCAGCTCAAGCTTAAAATAAAATAATTGAATGATGACTTATTAGCTAATAAAAAAGAAAATTGACTCACTCTGTTAAAACTTAACGGAGTTTTTTTATTATTTTTTTATTAAAAAATCACCCTCATGAATAAGAAAAACAAAACCTCTCTTGCCATCATCATCACCATTCTAGTTGCTCTTCTTGTTACTATGTTCATTATTTATCGAGAGAAAGAACCCATCTCCGATGAGGAGATTTTTGCTCCCGGGACAGAATGGAGCAGCAGCCAAGATTACCTTGTTTATCAAGAAAACAATAAAACCATCGTAAAGAATAGCTTAATTGGCTTAACCTTAGAGGTTCCCGAAAACTGGATAGCCGAAGTAAAGAAGCTTGATTTAGATGAATGGGCAGTACAAATGAAAAGCCCTGATTTAGAAACAGACGAAAATCAAATCGTCCAACGAGGAGGACTCCTCCAATTAGAAATTAAGGAACAAGAGATAGAGTTCCGCCAAACACAAGCAGAAATCCAAATAATAGAAAAAGAACTCTCTAAAGAAGTTGTTCAAGCTAGTGGGTGGATATCTAAGGTCGTAGAAACAAAAGGAGGGCGTTTTTTAATTGAAGAAAACCCTGAAAACGAAAACTCAGAGAAGTACTTTTCTGCCCTTGCACTTCTGCAAAATAATATGCTTATAGAAATACAAGGATTTTTCTCTACTCAGAAAGATATTAATTCCACAAAATTTTACCAAATGTTAGACACCATAAGAATTAATCAATCATGAAATATTTGCAACGACTCCTTTCCCCTTTAATCGTTGTTGTCTTTCTGCTTCCGAACACTACTCTCGCTACTCAAAATCAACCCTTTGCTTTATCAAGAAATAACACCGAATACTTACTGAGCATTACAAGAAGATCCCTCACCCAAGAACTTCTAACAAGAGTGAGTGACCCAAACCCTGCAGCACCTCGCATTGGTGGCGCAATGGCAATAATCCAAAGAGCTATCTTTGAAGGACAGCTACATTATTATTTTCATGAAATTCCTTTGAAGATCAGTAAGATTTTTGCTACGCAGGCCGTAAAAATAGGATACTATTTGGTAACATCTGATCTCTCTTCTTTTTTCATGGACACCCTGGAGAATTTGTCTGTTGAGAAAGCTAAATCAACAGCCAGTAAATGGTTAACAAAAAACCAAATAAAAACTAGTGGCGGGGAATTAAATTTTTCTTATTCTTCCTATCGCGGGAATAAAGAAACTATTGTTATCCCCTATATTCTGACTTATTATCCTCTTGATAGTGACTATGCTAAAATTGCTATCGAATTTTACTCCCGGGAGGCAACAGAGCCGCCGGGAACAAGATTACATTCAGCTTGGCAATGTCAAGCTTGGCAGAATGAAGGTTATCGAAAATTGAGTCCTTTCATTTTACACATCCAAGGCAGAGTAAAGATTCTAGACCGGGCTTATCATTGGGTTGACCCTCCTCAAATAGAAGTAGAGTTTCCTGATGTTGTCCCAGCAGTAACAATCAAAGACCCTCCTGGTTTAGTAGAAAGAGTTTTCACTTATGCCATTGGTTGGATAAGGGATAAATATCACGCTTTCTTCTCTCCTTCAGCAGAAAATCCTTCGGAGGTTGTCCAAGAAAGCAACACCTCAACAAATACCAATCTTCAAGAATTAAAAGATTCAGTTGAACTTCTTCGCGAAACCGTCAAAGAAAAACAGAGCGACTTTATTAAACTTGAATTAGGCTCTGATCTTAATTCAAGCTTGTCTAATTTTGTTGAAGGGATGCTTGCAATTGGCGAAAACTTGGGAACAACCAACGAAGAAAACAGAAAAGCTAGCCAAGAAATTGCGGAAATTGCTAAATATCAAGCAGAGATTGCTCGTTGGCAAGCCGAACAAAACAAGGAAAGTTCTCCTCTTGCCTCAGAAGACGAAGAAGAATCAACCACCGAAGAAAGCAACCCAGAAACTTCAATTGAAGAAGAAACGGATGATTCCACCAAAGAACTTTCTCTTTGTTCAATCATTAATCTGCCCCAGCCAGATTGGGATAAAGTCATCTTTAACGAAATAGCTTGGATGGGAGATGAAGAATCTCCCAATAATGAATGGATTGAATTAAAAAACAAAGCAGAGGGGAAAATAGATTTAGCTGGTTGGCAATTATTTAATCAAAATAAAAATTTAGTTGTTCTTTTTAATGAAGACGATTCTATCCGACCAAATGGTCTTTTTCTTCTAGAAAGAACAGATGACAATACTATCCTAACGAAATCAGCTGATAAAATTTATCAAGGGGGGCTTAAAAATTCTTCCGAAGCCCTTTTGCGCCTAAATATTGGGGCAAGTGCTGCAGGTTCAAGAACATTTACAGGGACCTCTTCTCATGG
>CAZEHI010000059.1:0-2556 GCA_964512355.1 uncultured Candidatus Saccharibacteria bacterium
TTCTGGATAATGAAACAACTCCTTTATTAAATTTATCTCGCTGGGGCTGTCAAGAAGACCAAAGTCGACTTTGGTTGATTTCTCCCGCTTATCGATTTTTTGAAGAATACTGTTAATCCTAGCATGAGCATATTGAATGTAATAAACTGGGTTCTCCGAAGACTTTTTTATTGCTAAGTCGAAGTCGAAGTCGAGATGAGAGCCAGGTCTTCGATTTAAGAAAAAGAATCTAGCTACATCATTGCCGACCTCTCCTATCAACTCAAGAAGAGTAATGTAGGAACCGCCCCTTTTTGACATCTTAATCCTTCTTCCTTTCTTAATAATCTGAACCAACTGGACAATGATGACGTCAAGCCGGGAAGGCTTGTAGCCAAGCGCTTGAAGCCCAGCCTTAATTGGCTTAATGTGCCCATAATGATCAGCCCCCCAAATATCAATTACCTTATCGAACCCTCGCTGGAATTTTCCTTGATGATAGGCAACGTCGACAGCAAGATAGGTTTTCTCCCCAGAAGATTTTATCATTACTCGATCCTTATCGTCTCCAAATTGACTAGTTGCCAGCCACCAAGCTCCCTCTTTTTGATAAACCAACTTTGCCTTTTTAAGTTGTCGGATTACCTCTTCTACTTTCCCTTGACGATAAATATCCTGTTCCGAAAACCAAACATCAAAATTAATGCCTATTTTTTGGAGAGCCGGTTTAATCATATTGTTTAATATAATTTTTGCCGCTTCAGTTCCAACTAAATTTGGATCTTTTTCTTTTTTGAATCGGCTCTTCAGTTCCTCGATATAATCCCCCCGATAGGTAATTGGTTCGTCTCCCAAGACCGAATGGCCCAGCTGAAGAATTTGCTGCCCGGCATCATTTATATAATATTCTCGACTTACCGCGAAACCAGAAGACGACAAAACATTGGCCAATGTATCGCCGACAAAACCACCTCGGCCATTTCCCAGAGTTAGCGGCCCAGTCGGATTTGCTGAAATAAATTCAACCTGTATCCGGGGAGAACTTTTCCCTTTAAACAAATTTAAATCAAAATCACCCGCCTTATTGATCTTGGCCAACCGCCGGCTTAAGAAAGACTGAGTTAAGGTAAAATTGATAAATCCAGGGGCAACCGCCTCAACTTGAAAATGTTCATTCTGATCAAATACCTTGGCCATTTTTTGAGCTAATTCTAAAGAAGGAATTTTTGCTTCTTTGCCGATAACTAAAGCAAGATTAGTTGCATAATCTCCCTGTCCGGAATAATGGGAAGTCTGAACTCTCCACTCCTTATTTGGAGAAGGCCATTTGTTTCTTGCTAGCTCCTCTCGAATATATTTAGTAATTTCTTCCTTTATTGTCATCAGCTTCAGTTTATCAACTTATTGGTTAAATATCAAAAAAAAGATAATATGTTAAGATAAAAACGATGAAGATTCTTGCCGAAAATAAAAGGGCTTTTTTTGATTACGATATTCAGGAGAAATTAGAAGCCGGAATTGTTCTAACCGGAGCAGAAGTCAAATCAGCAAAATTAAAAAGAGTGGGATTGAAAGGATCCTATGTTGTTCCCTTTCCTAATGGAGAAATTGTGTTAATCAATGCAACTATTTCCCCGTATCAAGTTCACAACACCCCCGTTGATTATGATCCCCGCCGTCCTCGTAAACTACTCCTAAAGAAAAAAGAGATTAGTTTCCTCGTTGGAAAAGGAAAACAAAGGGGGTTGACCTTGATCCCCTTGAGAATGTATACTAAACATAATCTAATTAAAATTGAGATTGGATTAGGGCGGGGAAAGAAAAAGTTCGATAAAAGAGCGAAGATTAAAAAAAGAGAGATAGAGCGAAAAATAAGGAGGACTCTTAAAGGGAAAGGGGATGAAGGGCTTCGATAGAGATTCTAATCAAAACAGTTCAGCTAAGGTGTTAGTTCCTTATAAAACTGCTAACGAACAAAATCTGTTGATTCTGTTGCAGGCCTTGAGCCTGCCCTTGCTTACGCTTAATTTTTAAGCGTTTGCGTTCTCTCCGTTGACTCCCGATAGACGGAACGGGGACTCATATTTCGGGAAACTAGTTTTTCAAGACGATAAATGTTTTGCTTGATTCTTTGATTTATCGTTCTTATTTAATCAAGCTAAGCTTGTAAAAGCTGTTTTGCATTAATCTCCAGACGTGGGTTCAATTCCCGCCATCTCCACTAGTAAATTTATTCACTTATAAAAAAAATAACCGGGGAAAATCAAATAAGCGCTGGCAAAGTGCGGTTAATAAATCACGAAGGGAGGCAGGTTGGCCTAGTTTCTGTTAAGCAAGCATTGAAAGAGGCAAATGAGCATGAACTGGATTTAATGTTAGTGGCCGCCAAGGCACAGCCTCCTGTTTGCAGAATTGCTGATGCCGGAAAATATTCCTACCAGCAAAAAAAACAAAGAAGAAAACCGCACTCGTACTCCACCCACACCGTATAACTGTAAACTATATGCAGCCACCACGCGATATGCTAAGGAAAAAAGACACCACCCCAACTAAGGGCGGAAAAGAAAGGCAAAATTT
>CAZEHI010000060.1:0-2443 GCA_964512355.1 uncultured Candidatus Saccharibacteria bacterium
TGAATTCTTTGTTCTCCCATATCTTCGCTGAATCAATTTCCCCCCGAACAATTTTGCAAAAAATACAATCTTTCATATTAAGATCTTATTTTTATTTTATCACAGAAAACAGAACCAAAAAGTGTTTTTGTTTTTAGCGAAAAACACTCCTAGGTTCCTTTTTTAGAAAGATGGTTTTTGTTCTTTTAATTTTTACTTCGCAAAAAATTAGAGATACTTTCCGCTGCAATCGCTCCTTCCGCACAAGCAGTAATTACTTGACGAAAGTTATTTGAGCCAGTAGTAATGTCCCCTGCGCTCCACACTCCCGGAAGACTAGTTGACATATCCGACTGAGTTTCAATATAGCCATGATTGTCGACTTTTAATCCTAGTTGAGCGGACAATAAAGTGTTTGGAACAGATCCTATTTCAACAAACAAACCATCTAAGTTTAAAACATCTTTCCCCTTGTAAGGCCTGCTCATCTTTATCCCTTGAAGGCAATCATCTCCTAGCAGTTCCTTTATCTCAATATTATAGATAATTTCAATTTTGGGATTCTTCTTCGCTTGTTCTATCCAAACAGAATCTCCTTTCAACTCCGATCCTCTATATAGCTGACAAACCTTTTCCGCTACCTCCGCTAAATAAAGAGAGGCAGTAGTAGCAGCATCAGAACCGCCGATCACTCCAACCACTTTATTTTGATAAAACATTGCGTCGCAAGTTGCACAATAAGAAATCCCTCGACCAATAAATTTTTCTTCCTTGCTTAATTGAAGTTTCCGACGCCTGCTCCCAGTAGCCAAAAGAACAGTCTTCCCCCGAAACTCTTGGCCGGATTTAGTAGTAATGAGAAAATAATCATTTTCCTTTTTCAAATATTCAACTTCATCCGTTATCATCCCTGGATCAAACTTCTTGACTTGCTTCTTCATTTTTTCCATCAAATCCAACCCGCTGATTTCTGCTTCGGAAGGATAATTGCCTACTTTATGAGCTTCCGCTATCATTCCTCCCCAAAGTTTACTAATAATAAGATGTTTTAATTTAAAACGAGAAGTGTAAAGGGAAGCCGTATATCCAGCTGGACCACCGCCAATAATGATTAAATCACATCTTTTCTCCTTCATAGATTTCCTCTTAATTTTTCTGCTGTCAAAATCCTCCTAATAGCGAGAATATAGGCCGCCGTTCGTAGACTTATCCCTTCCTTTTCTTGATAAAGATCAAATACTTTTTGCCAAGATCGTTGCATTTTCTCCGCCAACAACTTTTCTAAATAATCCCGGGCAAGAATATTCCCTGCTTTGTTTTGGGCCCATTCAAAATAACTGCAGATTACTCCCCCGGCATTAGCTAAAATATCAGGGATCACCAGAATTCCTTTTCCAGATAATTGTTGATCTGCCTGGTAATTAATCGGGCCATTAGCAATTTCTACAATATAATTAGCCTTAACCTGATTAACGTTTTCTTCGGTAATTTGATTTTCAAGAGCCGCCAGAATCAAGATATCAACTGGCAGCTCTAATATCTCCTGGTTACTAATCTTCTTTCCTCCTTCTGGTTCCCCTCCTACTGAACCGGTCTGTTTTTTGATTTCTTTTGTTCTATTTATATCTAATCCTTTTTGGTCATAAACTCCTCCCTGACTATCACTAACTGCTATCACTTTAAACCCTGCTTTAAAAAGCATCTTCGCTAAATTAGCTCCGGCATTACCAAATCCTTGAACCGCCACCTTGATACCTTCCTTCCCCGCCATTAACTGCTTAACCATTTCTTGAATTATAATAAATCCCCCTTTAGCAGTAGCTGTTGCTCGAATAGCACATCCTTGCAACTCTAACGGCTTTCCGGTGATCATTCCTGGTTCATGTTGGTTTGTCTTCTTTTCAAATTCATCCAACATCCAAGCCATGATTTGAGAATCAGTATAAACATCGGGAGCCGGGATATCAATATCTTCTCCTAAAACTTCGTAAAAGTTATCAATATATGCTCGGCTAATTTTTTCTATTTCTTTCGCTGTCTTTTCTTTCGGATTAAATTGAATTCCTCCTTTTGCTCCCCCGTAAGGTAACTCCGCCAAGGAAGTTTTAAGACTCATCCAAAAAGCAAGAGAAACTACTTCGTCCTCGGAAACATTCAGATGAAATCTGATCCCCCCCTTCCCTGGACCTAAAGCATCATTAAAAAGTATTCTCCAGGCAGGATACTCCTCTTCATTAACTTTTAATTGAACTTTTTTAATTCTTTTAGGTTTTAACAGTAGCTCTATTTCTTTCTCTTTTAATCCTTCGGTTTCTCCTAATTCTTTAATTCTCTTTTTAATATCATCAAAAACTTTAGTCATGTTTTAATTATTTTTGATCACTTCTTCTATTCCCTCGCGCAATATCTCTTTCGGTCTCAACCCAATAAATTCCTTAATAACTTCTCCCTTTTTAAACAGTTT
>CAZEHI010000061.1:0-2379 GCA_964512355.1 uncultured Candidatus Saccharibacteria bacterium
ATTTGGTTAACGATCTCCTCAATGTTAGTCGGATTGAAGAAGGGAGGTTCCTTTATAACCTTCAAAAGGCGAGTTTGCGGGATTTGATTACCCAGGTAGTAGAAAACTGTCAGCTGATTATAAAGAGAAAGAAACTAAAGTTTTCCTTTCATGGAGCTCGACAGAGCTTCTCGACTATTAAGATGGATGTCGAAAAAATCAAGTTGGTTATTCAGAATCTACTTGATAATGCTATAAATTATACGCCAAGAGGAGGGTCAATAATTATTAGTTTATCGCAGGATAGTGACTCTTTCCTCTTTTCTATCAAGGACACGGGAATCGGCATTTCTAAAGCTCAGCAAGCCCATATTTTTAAACGATTTTACCGGGCGGAAAATGCTATTTCTATGAAGCCAAACGGAACCGGATTAGGGTTGTTTATTGCCCGGAACATTGTCCAGGCCCATGGTGGTAAAATTTGGCTTTCTTCTAAGGAAGGAGGGGGATCAACCTTCTTCTTCACGATTCCTCTTCATCCACCAGTAAGTTGAACTAGTTGACAAGACTATCTTTTTTAAGGTAGAATAAATAATAGTAAGCAGATTAATAATATGGCCAAGACGATTCTTATTATTGAAGACGAACAAACTTTAGCATCTCTCCTTCAACACAAATTGTCGCGTCGAGGATATCGAAGCATTGTTGCTGGTGACGGGAGAGAGGGACTCAAGAAAATCAAAGAAATTCATCCTGATTTAATATTGCTTGATATTATTATGCCGGAAATGGGCGGATTTGAGGTGATGGAAGCAAAGCAAAAAATGAAGGAAATCAAAGATATCCCAGTTATGATTATTTCTAATTCTGGACAGCCAGTGGAAATTAGCCAAGCGCAAAAATTAGGAGCAGTAGACTGGATTATAAAAACTAATTTTGACCCCGAAGAGGTAATGAGAAAGGTAGAGAAAATATTACCCTCCAATTAATAAATAGTTTTAATTTTATTCATGGCCAAAAAAAATAGAAAGATTCTTATTATCGAAGATGATGTTTTTCTTAGTGAATTAATGTCGAAAAAATTGATCAACGAAGGATATAAGATTATAAAGGCCGTCGATGGAGAGGAGGGATTAATTAAAGCGAATAAGGAAAACCCAGATTTAATTTTATTGGATCTTATTCTCCCGGGAATTGATGGCTTTAAAGTCTTGGCTCAATTAAAAGAAGATACAAAAACGAGCTCTATTCCTGTTATTATTCTTTCTAATCTCGGTCAACGGGAAGATGTTGAAAAAGGCTTTGAATTGGGAGCGGAAGATTATCTAATTAAAGCTCATTTCACTCCTGATGAAATAGTTGAAAGGATACGCGAACCGTTAAAGAGTTAATTTTTTTTGATGCCAGAACTTCCAGAAGTTCAAACAATGGTTAATGATTTAGAAAAAAAGGTCCTGCAAAGGACCTTTCTTGATATATGGACTGATGCTCCCAAGATTGTCCGCTATCCGGAAACAATTTCTGAATTCAAGCAGCTATTGAAAGGAGAAAAAATTACTCGCATCTCCCGTTACGGAAAAGTCATTATTTTTTATCTATCTGGCGAGAAAAAGCTCCTTGTCCATCCTAAAATGACCGGACATTTTTTGGTCGGTCATTGGCAGTATCGGTCAGGAAATTGGTTGCCAAAGTTAGAGAAGCAATATATTCACTTGATGTTTTGGCTGGATAACGAATTAATGTTAGCTTGGTCGGATCAGCGAAAATTCTCTCGTCTTGAGTTGCGATCAATGGGCGAAGACCTGGAGGAAATAAAAATGACAGAGAATATTGGTTTGGATGCTCTATCGCCAGAATTGACATCTGCTCGTTTCTGGGGATTAATTCGGAAACAAAGGCGTCAGATTAAAATAGTCCTCATGGACCAATCAATTATTGCTGGAATTGGAAATATTTATGCCAGTGAAATTTTGTGGAAAGCAAGAATCTACCCTGGGGCCAAAGCATCATCTTTAAAGAAGAATCAGGGAATGGATATTTACAAGGCAATGCGTTCAATTCTTGTTCAGGCGGTTCGAAGAAAAGGAACAACGGTCGGTGAATTCCGAGATACGGAAAACAAACCAGGACAGTATAGTCCCATGTTGAAAGCTTATCATCGTCAAGGAGAACATTGCTTCCGTTGTCAAACCCTCATTAAACGGATTATAATTAATGGACGGGCCACTTTTTATTGTCCGAAATGTCAAAAACCATTAAAAAGCAAAAATGATTTTCTTTCTTTATGGTGACGATGAATATCGCCTATCAAAAAAACTTATTCAGATTGTTGATCGCTACCGAAAAAAACATCAAGGAGGGATTGAATTAATCAAAATTGAGGCAGGAGAAATTAAGTTC
>CAZEHI010000062.1:0-2340 GCA_964512355.1 uncultured Candidatus Saccharibacteria bacterium
GCTGATCCGCAGGCTATTCAGGTAGCAACGGCTGTTGCTCAAGCGGTTGAATTTGTTGGAATGCCTGAAGCCCAAATTAATTTGGCTCACGGGACAACTTATTTAGCGACAGCGCCAAAGAGCAATGCTTCTTATGCCGCTCTTTTGAAGGCTAAGGAAGATGCTCAAAAAGGATCTTTCGGCGTTCCTTTGCATTTAAGAAATGCGGTTACCAATCTAATGAAAAAAATGGGCTACGGGCAAGGGTATAAATATGCCCATGAATTTCTAGGAAACAAGGTTAAACAAGATCACTTCCCCAAGGAAATAGGGGAAAGAAAGTACTATTCTCCGAAATAGGTCCAAGAATTTTTTGGTGGAAATGTCTTTTTTTGATCCTCGCCGTTGCTTTATTATTCTTATTTTTATTGTTTATTATTAATGCTTTGATATTATAAAAACAATGAAACAAGAAGAGTTGGTAGGATTTTTTATAAAAGAACATAGTTCGGAAAGATATTACCCATTATTTTTATTGATAATATCGTGCTCGGCTCCAGTTGTTCTCTTCCTTTTGGGGAAGGGAACGGAATGGATTATTGTAAGCATTGCTCTTCTGGCTGTTGCCGGGATTGCATTCCAATCGTCGATAAGAAGATCATTTTTTCGGCCTATATTTCGACCGACAATTAAACAGGAATTAATCCAGGGGGGCGACGATGAGAGAGAACAAAAATGGTACTATCTAAATGTTAAAAACGTGGGATTTAGCTCAGCAAAGAATATAAGAGCGGAGATTAAAGACGCCGAAGAGAAAAATTGGATGAATCTACCATTGTCTTATAAAAATTCTCCTCGAGCTGAAAAAGAGGCGGTTTATATTTCTAATCTTCCCATTAGGAAAGAAGATAATTTCAATATTGGATCGGTCCAGAAGCTGGATAACGTCTTTACTTTAAGTTTAGTAGTTGTTCCAAATAATCAAAAGATAAAACTTTTTGAAAACGAGGAACATTTTTATTTTTTAGAAATAATAGCGAATAATACCAAGCCTCTCTTTTTAAGAATGAAGATTGTTCATGAGGGATATGAGAATTTTGATGTTTCTAGTATTAGAATTTTGTATTAGCAAATTGTTTTTTGCTAAGTCTAAATTCAAAGCAGGGAACTAAAGCATTACCTGCATATCATTAAAGTTTTAATAATGAGAAACGGCAATAAGAAAAATCAAATAGTAAGAATTAATCAGTTAAAATGTATTGGCTGTGGTTCTTGCCAGAGCATATGTCCAGAGGGATTTGAAATAATTGGCGGGAAATCAAGGGTTAAAAACGCAGATGCTGAATGCATAGAACAAGCAGCAAGGGCTTGTCCAGTCGGGGCCATTACTTTCAAACAGGAGAAGAAAACTCCTCCGGAAGATCTAAAAGAGAAAACTAGTTTTTAATAACACAATACATCAGTTTGTTTTTAATATCTGCTTACTCAACACTTAGTTTTTTTGGAGGCTATGTAGTTTTTTTATTAGCAGAATTAATAATTATTAACAGAAGGAAGATTGAAAGTTATCGATAATCATCTAATCTAAGATTATCTTTATTAAAAAATAAAAGTGACTCAAGAGGAAGCCTTCGATATTTTAAAACTTGGCTACAATGTTTATCTAACTGGTCCACCGGGAAGCGGAAAGACTTTTTTATTAAACAAGTACGTTTCTTATTTAAAAAAGCACAAGCGAAGAGTGGCCGTAACGGCTTCAACGGGAATTGCGGCAACGCATATGAATGGAACAACTATCCATTCTTGGTCGGGGCTGGGGATTAGAGATAGGATTAGCAAGGGAGAAATGCGAAAACTTCTGAAAAGATCTTACTTGAAAGAAAGAATCAGGAACACCGATGTTTTAATTATTGACGAGATATCAATGCTGCATGATTTTCAATTTGATTTGCTCAATGATATTTGCCGAGCTTTTCGAGGAAATTGGGAACCTTTTGGGGGGATCCAAATAATATGTTCTGGTGATTTTTTTCAACTTCCTCCCGTTCAAAAGGGAGAAGGAGAAACGAGATTTGTTACTAGATCAAAGATTTGGAATGTCACCGAAAAGAAAATTTGTTACCTCGATGAACAATATCGTCAAGAAGCAGGAGAACTGTTTACTTTATTGAACTATATTCGCAATAATCAGGTCGAGGAGGCACGAGAATTATTAGTCAATCAAGATTGGGAAGAAAAAAATTTCTTGATTGCTCCGACTAAACTTTATACTCACAATGTTGATGTTGATGCCATCAACAGCATGGAGCTATCAAAGATAAAAGGTTCCGAGTCTGTTTATCATATGCACTCTAAAGGAAA
>CAZEHI010000063.1:0-2192 GCA_964512355.1 uncultured Candidatus Saccharibacteria bacterium
AGCGAAAAGAAAAGCGAAGATCAGATAGATAAATATTCCAACAAAATTAAAAATAGTTAACAGCAACCCCTTTGCCAAAGCGACTGCCGGATCTCCGGTAAGACCTCCTTGCAATAAAGTATTAAATTCACCTCCCAGTTTTCCTCCCATTCCGGCAAGGAGAGTCGTATTTTCCGGGAGAAAAGTTTTAGTAATGACATTTGCTCCGTCGATGATAATCCCGCAAAGGGCGGGGGTGAAGTTTATTAGAAGGGCGACGACGATAATCCGAAAAAGGGCCTGTTTTGTTTTAAAATTAGCCAAGTTCAAAGCAGTTGCTAAGCCGATATAGACTAGACCAAGAATAATAAAGGACATCGAAAAATTCCTCATCATTGTCCATCCTTCGTGAACAACAAAGTTGTCTGGTCTGGTAAAGCTTATCCGAATAAAGGCATCACTGGCGACCCATTGAAAAATCTGTTCAGCTAATTGCAAAAGAGGAGCGGTAACCGCGGTTAGAATGGAAAAAATAACGGCTATTATTGCATTGGCAAAGGCCGTGGCGGTGCTTGCTATTATCCCGAACGGGTCCCAAGCCCAGGCCTTTACCGAAAGAGGAAGAATTAAAGAGAGCGAAGAGAAAATCAAAGCAAAACTTGTGGCCAGTTTTCTTTTTTTAAAAAAACCTAATAAAGGAAAACTCATTATTTTCTTTTTAATTGTTTTTATTATACTTCATTTTACCCTTTTTGGAAAATACCCGAAAGAGCCTTTGCCACTCCTTTTGGGAAAGAGTTTCTGCTCGTCGCCGGGGATCAATTTGACAACTTGTTAGGGCTTTTCTGATTTCTTCTTTTTTCTTTGGCCAGGCGGCCAACAAATTGTTAAATAAAGTTTTTCGGGAAGAAGCAAATCCAATTTTAACAAGGCTGACAAAACTATCAGGAATTTCTTTTTGCTTTCCAAAAATTATCTTTATAATTACCGAATCAACTTGCGGTTTTGGCCAGAAGGAAGCAGCTGGCAAGGCCCCAATTAGGTAGAATCGGGCGGTTTGCTGACTCAAAACCGATAAACGATTGGCCCGGGGAGACTGAGCGGTTATTTTTTCCCCTAATTCTTTCTGAAGGACGAGAATGGCGGAAAGCGGGCGAGGTTTTAAATGCAGTATTTGTTCTATCAAGTGAGGACTGAGATAATAAGGGGGGTTGCCGATAATCTTATAGGCGGACCAGTTTCTCTTTTTTGACAACAAGGCAAAAACATCATCAAAAACAACTTGAACAGATGGATAAGCAAGAGAAACTTCTTTTAAGACGGGGATCAGGCGGCGGTCTTTTTCAACGGCGACTACCTGTTCTAAATAAGGGGCGATTGCCCGGGTGATTGCTCCTAGTCCGGCCCCTATTTCAAAAACTTTATCGGCAGGCCTTAATTTCGCCGCTTGCTTAATTTTTTCCAGAGCGTCTTGGTCAATTAGAAAATTTTGCCCCAGTTTTTTTCGAGGAATAATATTATATTTCTTGATAATCTTTTTTGTCCAGGTTTCTAAATCTCGATTCATTTTATAGAAAAGACAACTTGACACGAGGGAGTAGATACATTATTCTTGAAGATAACATGTCGATATCAAAGAGGGCCAACGAAATTTTTCTTGGTCTAAGCATTGTATTATTGACAATTATTTTTCTGCCATTATCGAAGGCAGATTTTGAACCGGTAAGCTATCGCCTAAAGACAGATTCGCAATATGTATCCGCTTTTTACCAAGCGGAGGGTTTTTCTTTTTCCTGGATGGAGATTGTCCAAGAAACGGCCTTGAAAAGGGGAATATCGCCCGGGCGAGTGAGCGGATATTCGCCGGCGAGCCTGAACAAGCCAAAATACAATAATCGCAATCAGCTTTTATTTTATCACGTCCAAGTTGGCGATACTATTACTAATCTTGCCAAGGATTTCGGGATTTCCAAGGATACCATCCTCTGGGCCAATGATCTTCAGACAGAAGATCTTTTGAAGGTTGGAAAGGAGTTGATGATCCTTCCCGTCTCTGGGGTTCTTCACTTGGTGCGCAAGGGGGATACGCTCAGTCAAATTGCTAAAAATTACGGGATTGACATTGATGAAATTACGGCTTTCAACCCAATAAGCGAAGAGAATACAATTTTAAGCGGAGATTTCTTAATTATTCCGCACGGGAAAAAGCAGTC
>CAZEHI010000064.1:0-2192 GCA_964512355.1 uncultured Candidatus Saccharibacteria bacterium
ACGGAGAATGAGGAAGAAAAATCTTTTGTTTTCGGAAATCTTGCTTTGATCTTCCGATTAAGTCATTGAGGATTCCCGTTGGTGGTTTTACAATTCCCCAGACCAGAGCACAATATTTTTTCCCAACCTTTCTTTCCCGGAATTGCTTTTGGAAGAAAGAAAGAGTTTGGTTGTTTTTGGCAACGAGAACAATTCCAGAGGCTTCTTTATCTAGGCGATGAACAATTCCGTAGCGCGGCTGTTGGTCAACCCCAGTTAAGAGGGGATATCGCTGACTTAGCTCTTTTATTAAACTCTTTTCTTTGGGAAAAGGGGAGTAAACCAGCATTTTTGCAGGTTTATTAACAACGAGAAAATCTGAATCCTGATAAATTATTTCAACCATTGAATTAACCTTGTTTTTCTTGATCATTTTCTTTGGGTAATCAATATTCCTTTTTGCGGTAGGCGAGATTCTCTTGTTTCCTAGGAAAACACAAAAAATTAATCGTCTAAGTTTAACAAAAGAGAATATTTTCGCAAAACCTTATTTTACTTAATCTAAAACGAGCACGTAATAAAACAAGCTCGCTGAAAAAGCAATAATCGATTTGTTTGCGAAAAGGAATATTAAACGAATTATTGAAAGCTTTGTGGGCGGTATAGGATTCGAACCTATGGCCTCTACAATGTCACTGTAACGCTCTAACCAACTGAGCTAACCGCCCCTTTGAAATTCAGTTTAATAAAACAGAGCTGATGAACCGAGTGCTCAAAAAAAGGAAGTTCAAACTTTCTCTTTAACCCTACCAAATTTGATTCGTCAAAGCAAGAAAAAAGACCTCAAAAATTGAGAAATTTTACCCCCGACTATATACCACTTCGTGGTTATTTTCTGCCATATCTTCACTGGTTTTTATTCCCTTGCTGTCGGTCGCAGTGTTTTTTCTTGGTAGTATGTCTGTTCTGGAGAAAGCCGCCATTTGAATTTTGCTTAACAAGAGCGAACCTAATAAATCGGCACTATCTTTTAATTGCCCTTTTTCTAATTTAATCAAAAGAATTTTTTGGTTATCAATCACATCTCTCAAATTAAAAGAGCTTTTGGCTGAAGCTAACATCTCTCTTATCCTTTTATCGGACAAAAAGGCGTCAACCTTGTTTAGAGTCGACTCTATCCATTCCCGCCAAGTATTCGGTTGGAGGCTCTCGAAGTACTTAAAGCGATCAAGGCAGATGGGATTTTTAACCTTTTTTAGAATTTTTCTTCTGACCGACCTGTCAGTCAGAAATAGAGGCAATTCCACTAAAGTAAGGTCGTTTTCAACAAGAGCAATTAGAGAATTTCTTAAAATGTCTTCCATTCTCGCGCCCCAAGCGTCCCACCATATTTTTTTAAAAACGCCCACCAATTCTTTAGCTTGAGCTTCTGGGAAAACACCTTTAATTTGTTCCAAAGGATTAAAACTTACCGTCACTTCCGGATTAGTAGGTTCAATCAAAATAACCTTTTTATTTAAGTTAAACAGGCTTCGATTATAAAGATAGAGCCAACCCTTAACGTCTTCGATGAGGTCGCCGTTAGGGTCTATTATCCCGAAACCTGCCTTGTTTATAATGTCCTGCTGAATTAAGTTCTCTAAAAATCTGGTCTTGCCCGCTCCCGTAGCTCCAATAACATAAAAATGCCTATCTCTGTATTTCTGCGCTAGCCCTTTTAGTTGCCAAGCATATCCATTAGTTCCCGCGTTATATCCAAATGCCCAGCCTAAAGTTATGTCAGGTTTGAGGTGTTTAATTGATTACTTGATTTAAATTTGAGGTTTGTTAAAATTAGAATTAGTTAAGTCGATATATTTTTAATTAATTTTTAAGGTTATTATGACCAAAGAAAATAAATTCTTTATCTTTATCAAGAAACATGCGGTTGCTATTACCGCCTGTGTTATCATAGCCAGTTTTGGGATTGGCTATTTTGCTTTTTCTGCTGTTCCTACTGCTACCTCTATTGGGGACGATATTATTGTTAAGGGCAACGTCGGCATCGGGACTACGAATCCTGGGAGTTTATTGGACGTAAACGGCCCGGCTCAATTAAGGGGTAGCGTCAGCGGAACTGGTCTTTATGTTAATTCAAGCGGCAACATCGGCATCGGGACTACGAGTCCCGGATACAAGTTAGATGTTAATGGTTTTGTAAATACCAAATCAAT
>CAZEHI010000065.1:0-2148 GCA_964512355.1 uncultured Candidatus Saccharibacteria bacterium
TAGAAGTAATAAAAGGAAGATTTATTTCTGTTTGGATAGCATTCGAGAGCTCTTTCTTCGCTTTTTCGGCCGCCTCTCTTATTCTTTGGAGAGCTAATTTATCTTTTGACAAGTCAATTCCCTGGTCTTGCTTAAATTTGTTAATAATCCAATTAGAAATCTCTTGATCAAAGTCGTTTCCTCCAAGATGCGTGTCCCCTCCTGTCCCTATTACTTCGATGGTATCTTTGCTGATGTCGAGAATAGAAACGTCAAATGTTCCTCCTCCAAAGTCACAAATGAGAATTTGCTGATCCTTTTTCTTGGTTAGTCCATAGGCTAAAGCGGCGGCCGTTGGCTCGTTGATGATTCTTTTTACTTTTAATCCGGCAATCTCTCCAGCCGCTTTTGTATCTTGGCGCTGGGCGTCATTGAAATAAGCTGGGACAGTGATAACTGCTTCTTCTACTTTTTCCCCTAATTTACTTGTTGCATCTTGTTTTAATTTTTCCAAAATCATTGCTGATATTTGAACCGGCTTATACCATTTTTCTCCCATTTTAACCTCAACTGTTTTATCAGCAGCCTCGCGAATTTCAAAAGGGTAAGTGGAAAGATCCTTTTGAATGGTTGGATCCTTAAATTTCCGGCCAATTAGTCTTTTTATTCCAAAAATTGTGTTCTGGGAGTTAGTAATCATTTGCCGCTGGGCCAAGACACCAGTTAATCTTTCTCCTTTTTGATTGACAGCAACAATAGAAGGAGTTGTTCTTGCCCCTTCGGCATTTTCAATAATACGAGGTTTCCCCGCTTCTACTACGGCTATGGCCGAAAAGGTTGTTCCGAGGTCAATTCCTATAATTTTAGACATAATATTTTTTTATCTTCTTTATTAATGATAAGCAAACTCCAGCTTTCATTCAAGACTAATCAAAGCTAGAGTTTACTTAAGATTTTATTCTTTGATTTTTACTTTAACCTTGTTTGACTTAATCGCTTTTTTATCTTTTGGAATTTCAATGGTTAACATTCCTTTTTTGTAAACAGCTTTTGCCTGTTTCTCTTTTACATCCATTGGCAAAGAAATATTTCTCTCAAAACTTCTGTTCCTGATTTCTTTCAAATAATAATTTGCTTTCTTCTCTTCTTTTTTCACCTTTTCCTCCCTTTTGATCCTTAGCATGTTATTCTCGATCGAGACGTCAATATTTTTAGGCTCTATATCGGGAATTTCAATATCAGCAATTACTTTATTATCTCTTTCGTATAAGTTGATCGGAGGGAATTTTTGCAAATGGGTTGGGATAACTGGAAACCACTCATTTTTCTCATTTCCAAAGAATTTTTCTAGTTCGTCAAACGGACTCCATGGGACAATGGCCATAGTTTTTAGAATGATTATTTGGTGTCGACCTTTATTTAATAATAACTTTGACTTGAGTTGGTCTTAGGACTTGATTGTGGAAAAGATATCCGGCCCTAATTTCCTCGATTTGATCCGGCTTTTTATTCTTGTTTTTTGCTTTTGCTACTGCTTCATGAAATTGAGGATCAAATAATTTACCTTTTATTTCAATTTTGTGAATACCTTCTTTCGCCAGAATACTGGTTAATTTGTCCTGGATTCGTTTTGCCCCCTCTTTTAGTTTTTTAGATTTGGCTTCTTCTCCTATTCCGGCTTTTAATCTTTCTAAATCATCTTTTATGCTTAATAACTCGAGAAATAAACCTTTCTTTTCTTGATCAACGGCTTCTCTAACGTGCTGGAGTTCTCTTTTTTCATGATTAAGGAAATCAGCTTTCGCACGCCTCCAGCCATCAAGATAACTATCCTTTTCTTGTTGGCATTTCTTTAACTTTTCTTCAATTTCAAGCAACTTCTTTTTTTTCTTTTCGGGCATATTTTCTATTTTAACAAATTATTTTTCTACTTCAACTGATAGATTGATAACACGTTTTTCTAAATTCGTCAAGGTTTTTATTTAGTCTTGTAGAAGGCCCGATGATCATAACCCAAGTCAATATATCCTATTTCATCAAAAGATTTAATCTCTTCATTTGCTATCATTGACCTCAGCTTATCAAGTTGGTTGTCAATATTCATATCTCGCCAAAAATATATTAAACCTCCTCCTTCTACGGAGACAGTTATTTTCTGCTTAGAAGAAG
>CAZEHI010000066.1:0-2108 GCA_964512355.1 uncultured Candidatus Saccharibacteria bacterium
ATTGAAGAAGTTATTCTTGTTGGTGGGCAGACACGAATGCCAAAAATTCAGGAAAGAATTCAGGAACTATTTGGAAAAGAATCAAACAAATCAATCAATCCTGATGAAGTAGTAGCAATAGGAGCAGCTATTCAAGGAGGAATCCTCCAAGGAGAAATGAAAGATATCTTGCTCTTAGATGTAATCCCTCTTTCCTTGGGAATTGAAACCTTAGGAGGAGTAATGACTAAGCTTATTGAAAAAAACAGTACAATTCCAACAAAGAAAAAGCAGATTTTCTCGACTGCAAGCGACAATCAACCCTCAGTGGAAATTAATATTCTCCAAGGAGAAAGAATAATGGCTAGTGATAATAAAAGCCTGGGAAGATTTGTTTTAAATGACATTCCTCCCGCTCCCAAAGGAATTCCACAAATAGAAGTAACTTTCGACATTAATGCCGATGGTATTCTCAACGTCTCTGCTGCAGATAAGGCTACCGGGAAAGAACAATCGATAACGGTAAGGCAAACAGCAAGCATTTCTAAAGATGAGATTGAAAAAATGAAGAAAGAAGCCGAAGAACACGCCGAAGAAGATAAAAAGGTAAAAGAACTAGTTGAGTTGAAAAACAGTGCTGAGTCGTTGATTTATGCATCTGAAAAAACTTTAAAACAGGCAGAGGGGAAAATAGAAGCAAAGATAAAAACAGAAGTCGAAGAAAAGATCAAGAACTTAAAAAAGGCGAAAGAAGGAGATGATATATCAGAGATAAAAAAGACAACCGAAGATTTATCCAGCAGTATTCAAGCTGTCGGAGCAACTCTTTATAAGCAGCAGCAAGATCAAGGAAACAAAGATAATCCTCAAGAGAATAAAGAGGATGACGGTAAAAAGGAAGATAAAGAAGAAAAAAAAGACGATAATTCTTAAATAAAACTCTCGGAGCAAAATCAATGAAAGACTATTACAAAACATTAGAAATAAACCGTAACGCTAGCCAAGAAGAAGTGAAAAAAGCCTATCATCGTTTAGCGCATCGATACCATCCTGATAAAAAGACCGGCGACGAAGAAAAGTTTAAGGAAATCAATGAAGCGTACCAAATATTAGGCGATAAGAAGAAAAGAGTGCTGTATGATCAAGGCGGTTTTCAACAAAGCGGTAGCCAGTGGGCTAGAGGAGGTGCCGGCTTTTCTAATTTTCGTTTCGACCCGCGAAGTTTTAACTTTAATACCGCTAATAATGATAATCTGAACGACATTTTGGAAGAACTAGGAGGATTATTTAATTTTGGTTTTCGCCGAAACAGCCAAAATGAAAATTACCGTCGGGGAGAAAGTATTCAAATTTCCCTTCAAATTCCCTTAAAAGAAACTCTCTATCAAAGCTTCAAAGAAATTACAATCAACAAAAAAAATATTTGCCCTCGTTGTGAAGGAATCGGAGCTGAACCAGGAACTTCTTTAAAAGAATGCCCTACTTGTCGAGGAAAAGGAAAAATTCCTAAAATTCAACAATCTATGTTTGGGAGTTTTACTCGCTATTCTATTTGCCCAGAATGTAATGGTCGGGGGAAGATTCCCGTGCATCGCTGTAATATTTGCCACGGAAAAGGAATTATTGAAAACTTAACAAAAATGAGAATTCCTATTCCGCCAGGAGTAGATTCGGGACAAGTTATAAAATTGGCCGGACAAGGAAACTCTGCTCCATATCAAGGCATCGCTGGAGATTTATATGTAAAGATTATTGTTGAAAATAATCCGATTTTCCAACGTAGAGGAGACAATCTTTTGGAGGTAGTCAGGGTAAGTTTCTCTCAAGCTGTTTTAGGCGGAAGCATAAAAATACCAACCCTAGAAGGAAAGGATGTATCTGTTGTTATCCCAAAGGCTTTCGATTTTGATAAAATAATAAAAATCGGTAAACAAGGGATTCCTCACTTCAATCGCCCGGGGCGAGGAGATTTATTAGTACAGTTAAAAGTCAAAATTCCAAAAAAGTTAAGTCCAGAACAAAAAAGATTAATCAAGGAATTAAAAATAGAGGGGTTATAATAAGAGGAAAGGGCCCGTAACTCAATGGTAGAGTAACTGCCTTTTAAGCAGTAAGTTGTGCGTTCGAGT
>CAZEHI010000067.1:0-2092 GCA_964512355.1 uncultured Candidatus Saccharibacteria bacterium
AGCTCAACTAGAAGAAGAAAGAGGAAACAAAAGCAGGAGTAATGAGAAATAAAATAGGAGAGATTGAAGCTGGTTCTTCTCCGACGGCCTCGAACTCAAAGATTGCTTTACCAGTAGAGATGGAAAACCCAAATCTCAAAGCTGAAGCAAACAAGAATTAGTTTTCGATTATTCAAGAAAAGAATGAAAATTCCTCCTCTTTCTTATCTCAAGAAGAGGAAGATTGTTTCTCTATCGGTTCGATAATTTTTTCTATTAAGAGAAACAGCTTTTTTGCCTTGAGTAATCAGGGACAGTTGAGTCTTTCGAAGAGCGGGATAATTTAATTTTCTAAAACTCAATGTTTTATCAAACCAGTCAAAGATATTTTATTATTGCTTCAATCTTCGTTGTGCTTGTTTTGCTAATTTTATTAGGGAATTGTCTTTTCCCTTTAGCAAAAGAGCCGGTTCTTCAGGATGAACTTCTCGATATTAGTGCCGGGGTTATTCCCTCCCATTCAATAGCTCGAGAGATAACAGAAAAGTTTTTTCAGCGCCTTGCTTCAGAAAAACAACTTAAAACTATTATTTTGTTAAGTCCGGAAAATTTTTCAGAGGAAGAAGTAAATAATTTTATTAGTCTTCCTCTTGAAGAAAAAGAATTCTTGGGGGCCCTAGTTGATCAGGATCTTTTAGGGAAATTGGCCGAGAAAGAAAGCTTTGCATTTTGGGCAACAGAATCAATTGCTAAGTCTAATTTGATGAATTTGGTTCCGCTTATTAATCAATATTTGCCAAAGGTTAAAATTGCTCCCTTTATCATTCCGGCCGGCGTTTCTCTGGGGCAAGTTAAAGATTTCGTTGATGTTTTAGAATCTTCGGCTGGTTCGCAGACAATAGTCGTCGCCAGCACTAATTTCTCTGATGGTCTTCCTTCTTCGGCGGCGGCGCTTCATGATCAAAAAAGCATTCGAACCTTAATTAACTTCGAAGAAGATAATTTTTCTAATATTGAAGTCGGCTCTTGGCAGGCTTTATATATTGTTCGAAGCTTCGCCCATCAGCGCCAAAAAGAAGTTCCGGGAATCATTACTTACAAGAATTCGGCTGATTATCAGGAACAGGAAGATGTTTCTGAAACTACATCTTACTTTAGTTTGGTATTCAAAGAAGGCTCTTTTGAAAAAAGAGATGACCTAGGAACTTCTTTATTATTTACCGGCGATATTATGCTTGATCGGGGAGTGGCTGTTTGGCTGAAAAAGGAAGGAGTTTTTTATCCTTTTCGGGAAATATCTCAACTTCTTCGGGGGGTCGATATCCTCGGCGGAAATCTGGAGGGGCCAATCGTTGAAGAAAGAATTCAGTTTTCCCGTCATTCTTTGACTTTTAATTTTGATTCAGCCGTTGTTGAAGCATTGTCACAAGCTAAATTTAATTTAATGAATCTGGCTAATAACCATACCCTGAATCGGGGGCGCTCGGGGTTAGAACAAACGCAAAGCTTTTTGGAGGCAGCCGGGATTAGCTGGGTGGGTGATCCGGCTCGGTGCGAGCGGTTAGCTAACTTTTTCGAAGAAGAGAAAGTAGCTTTTCTTGCTTTTGATCAGACGCTTTCTTTAAGCTGTTCTGACGAAGAAATCGAGGGAATGATTAAAGAAGTCAAAGAGCTTTCCCAATTAAAATATCTGGTTGTTCTTTTCCATTGGGGGCAGGAATATTGTCTAAAAAATTCTTCGAGGCAACAAGAATTAGCTCATCGGGTGATTGAGGCTGGTGCTGATTTGGTAATCGGGAGTCACCCTCACGTAGTTCAAAACATCGAGAAATATCAGGGCAGGCTAATTTTTTATTCTTTAGGGAATTTCATTTTTGACCAGTACTTTTCCGAAGAAACTCAGCAAGAATTGGTTTTGGGAGTAGAATTGTCTCCTAAAGAAGTTATTTTTCATCTTTTCCCTGTCTGGAGCGAATTATCTCAGCCTCGTTTAATGGATTCCTTAGCGAAAAAAGATTTCCTTGACGATCTTGCCCAACGGTCTAGCGCGGGACTAGGAGACTTCATTAAAACAGGGATTATTACAGTTAAAAGGTAAATTACCTTTTGACAA
>CAZEHI010000068.1:0-2086 GCA_964512355.1 uncultured Candidatus Saccharibacteria bacterium
ATCCTACCTGCAGAACTAAATTTTCCCCATCCATCTCAGCCCGATAACCGACCCCTACCAACTCTAATACTTTTGCGTAAGACTCGGTTACTCCTTTAATGTCATTTACAATAAGCGAATGAAATAACCCGTGGAAAGCTTGACTTTTTTTCGATAAATCTCTAACGGAAACCAAAATTTGATCTTTGTCTATTTTGATCTCCACTTCCGGTCTTATTTTCCTTTCAATAATTCCTTCCGGCCCTTCAATCCGAATAAGGCCATCTTGAAAATTTGCCTTCACCCCGGCCGGAATTATAATTGGTTTTTTGCCCATTCGACTCATAATAATTTAAATACTATTACCAAACTTGGCCGATTAATTCTCCGCCAACTCCTTTTTTCTTTGCTTCCCGCCCAGCCATTAATCCCTGAGAGGTAGAAATCATTCTAATTCCATGTCCCGCTTTGAAAGGATAAATTTCCTTTGCCGAAAGATAGATTCGACATCCCGGTTTCGACCCTCTTTTAATTTCATGTATCTTGGCCTGGCCATTTTCTGCATACTGCAAAACTATTTCGAGACTTTTCTTGTCGCTTCGACCCTTTTTCTTGATTGGCCCAACAAAATCAAATCGATTTAAAAGTTCCGCTATCGCCAACTTTGCCTTTGAATAAGGCAAACAAACATTTGGCTTTTTAGCAAGTTGAGCATTGCGAATTGTTGTAAATGCATCGGCAATAGGATCAGTATTCATAATTTATAAAAATAATTACCAGCTGCTTTTTTTAACTCCCGGAATTTTTCCTTCTTGAGCTAATTCGCGAAAGCAAATCCGGCATAGACCAAATTTGCGCAAATAACCTCCTGATCTTCCGCAACGATTGCAGCGGTTTTCTTTGCGAGTAGAATATTTCGGTTCTTTTCTTGCTTTAACGACTTTCGACTTTTTCGCCATCTTTTTCTTTTTTAAAAGGAATACCCAATAAGCTTAATAATCTCCGAGCTTCTTCATTGCTTTTGGCATTAGTTACAATAACTACTTCTAAGCCAAAAATTATTCTTTCTTCTTCACTTGAAATCTCCGGAAAGACAAGTTGTTCTGAAAATCCAATAGTTAAATTGCCGTTCCGGTCAAGAGAGTTAGGGCTAATTCCTCGAAAATCTCTTGTCCGGGGAAGAGCCAAACAAACCATTTTTTCAAAAAAATCATTCATCCTCTGCCCTCGCAAGGTAACTACATAACCAATTTCATCTCCTTCGCGAATATGAAATCCAGCAATTGATTTTTTTGCTCGGCGAAGAGCTGGTTTTTGACCAGTAATCGTCGCCAAATCAAGAGCAATCGCTTCCCGGGCCTGTTTCAATTTATCACCGCTTAGCTTCTCTGCCAAACGACCAAAGCTGGTATTAACAACAATTTTTTGAATTCGCGGAACAGCTAAATCATTTCGGTAAGCAAACTCTTTTTTCATCAACGGAATTATCTCTTTTTTGTATTTTTCTTTTAATCTTAACATATTTCTCCAGAAAATTAAGCTTCTTAATCAATCGCTTCCTGGCACTTCCTGCAAAATCTGACTTTTAATTTTTTATCATTAGATGATAAGCGATAGCCAATCCGAGTTGGTTTTTTGCAATGTGGACAAATTAAAGCGACATTAGAAACGGACAAAGCCTGAGGAACTTGAATCATCTGTCCTTTTTCTCCTTCTTTACGCCCCCGAATATGCTTTTTCGCTAATTGAATATCCTCGACTACTATTTTTTTAGTCGCCGGAAAGGCCTTTTGCACTTTTCCTTTCTTACCCTTGTCTTTTCCAGCCCTAACTAAAATTTGATCACCTTTCTTAATTTTCATAATTAAACAATTGCTTTTGCTAAAGAATGTATCTTTTTAAACCCCTTTTCGCCAAGCTCGCGGGGAATAGGTCCGAATATTCTTACCCCTTTCGGCTCTTTCCCTTTCCCCAAAATCACAACGGCATTATCGTCAAAAGAAATATATGAACCATCAGCTCGGCGGTAAGGCTTTTTTTGGTGAACAACTACCGCTTTAACTACCTCGTGCCTCTTAACTTCCTTTCTTGGTTCTGCTTTTTTCAC
>CAZEHI010000069.1:0-2036 GCA_964512355.1 uncultured Candidatus Saccharibacteria bacterium
GAAGAAGGAAATAATAAAGATAAATAATAGAGACTTTAAGGAGCCGCGGGTGAATTGGGGCCAGGCTAAACAGCTTATTAAAAAACGAAAGAGAGGAGGAACTCTTTCGCCGACTCAAATTATGAAAGAGCAGTTGACGACTAGGGCGATAAATCCAGGGCAGGGGGATTATCGGTTGCCACCCATTGAATTTTTAACTGCCGAACAAGGAAGCCCGGAAACAGGAAGCATTAAGAGTAATTCCGCTATTATAAAAAGTACTTTTAGCGACTTTGGTTTAGAAGTTGAGATGGTTGAAGTTAATGTTGGTCCGACGGTAACTCAATATGCTCTTCGTCCACCAGAAGGGGTGCGACTTGCTAAAATTACTTCGTTATCTAGAAATCTTGCTTTGGCATTAGCAGCTCATCCAATTAGAATGGAGGCTCCTATTCCGGGTCGCTCTTTAGTAGGAATTGAAGTTCCAAATAAAACCAGAGTGTTGGTGCGTTTACGCAATCTTATTGAAAACCCCAAATTTATCAAAGGGCCTCTTTTAGAATTGTGTTTGGGAAGGGATGTTGCTGGAGGGCCTGTCTACGCGGATCTAGGGAAAATGCCTCATTTATTAGTTGCCGGGGCAACAGGGTCAGGGAAAACGATTGCCTTGAATAGTTTAGTTATCAGTCTTTTGTACAAAAACACTCCTGCTCAAACCAGATTATTGCTAGTCGATCCTAAAAGAGTGGAGTTTTCCTTATATAATGGTTTGCCTCATTTATTAGCTCCGGTTATTTCAGATCCAGTTGAAGTAATAGGAGCATTAGAATGGTTAATTGAGGAAATGGAACGACGATTTATTCAAATTTTGAAGTTGCAAGTTAGGGACATAAAGAACTATAATAAAGCAGCTCAATTCAACAAGTCAATCCAACCTCTTCCTTATATTATTCTAGTTATTGATGAGTTGGCCGATCTAATGGCTGCCAAAGGAAGAGAGATTGAGAGCGCTATTGTTCGCTTAGCCCAAAAATCTAGAGCTGTTGGCATTCATCTAATCATTGCGACTCAGCGTCCATCTGTTGAAGTAATTACTGGTTTGATTAAGGCCAATATTACTTGTCGAATGGCTTTCCAAGTTGCTTCTCAAATTGACTCAAGAACAATCCTTGATACAGCTGGAGCGGAAAAATTATTGGGGGATGGAGATATGCTTTTCTTATCACCAGAGAAAACAAGATCGCGGAGGATCCAAGGAGTTTTTCTGTCAGAGAAGGAAGTTTTGAGAGTAGTACGCTTTCTTAAAGAAAGCAACAAGGAGATAGAGGAAGAGTCATCGTTAAAAAGAGATTTGAGGGAAAGCTTAAAAAGAAAACAACAAGCGAGAATAATACCGTTTGGTGAAGATTCTCTTTATGAGGATGCCCGGGATTTAGTTTTAGAATCAGAAAGAGCTTCTGCTTCATTTCTACAAAGAAGATTAAGAATAGGGTACGCACGGGCAGCGAGACTACTTGATATGCTAGAAGCAAAGGGAATTATTGGTCCGGCTCAAGGATCAAAACCGAGGAAAATTATTTATTCCTTCCAAGAAGAGGAGAAGAATGAAGAAGAAAAAGAATAATAAAAAAATTGACCGTCAAGGAGATTCAAAGATTCAAAACATACTAAGTGGAATTAGAAAACGTTTTGGAGAAGGATCAGTAATGAAGCTTGGCGAAGAATGGAGAAGGGACGTTGGTGTTATTCCAACAGGCATAACTTCTTTAGATATTGCTTTGGGAGTAGGAGGCCTTCCGAGAGGACGAGTGGTTGAAATTTTTGGGATTGAATCGACAGGGAAAACTACTCTTGCTCTTCAGATTCTTACTGAGACCCAAAAGTTGAACGGAATAGGAGCTTTTATTGATGCTGAACATGCTCTTGATCCAAAATATTCTCGCAGAATAGGAGTAAATTTAAAGAAGTTAATTATCTCTCAGCCCAGTTCTGGCGAGGAAGCTTTGCAAATTACAGAAAGTCTGGTTCGTTCAGGGGAAGTTGACGTGATTGTCATT
>CAZEHI010000070.1:0-2035 GCA_964512355.1 uncultured Candidatus Saccharibacteria bacterium
GCCACCTAGAGCTCGAATTCACTGAATAACAAGCCCAATAAGGGCTTTCTATCTTATTTTTAGTATAATGCAACGACGGATCTCGAGCAAGCTAAAAAGTGACAAAAGTAACATGGAATCATTATTTAAAAGTTGTAGTTGTTATTATTTTTAGCTAAGCGATCTTATTCTATTAAAATATCAAGACTGAAACACTCTTTATTGATTTTTTCAAGCAATTCCTTATTAGGCTCCCTTTGATACTTTTTAATAATATTTTTCAATTTGACATATTTATTAGTCCATTTTGTGTTTAGCCCAATCTTGTAATCGATGAATTTATTCAAAGAACTAAAATCAAGTTTTCTTAATAAATAAAACCCTTCCATTTTCTGCAACAATCTAATGTCATATACAATAGTTTTTCCAAAATGCCAATCTTCAAGAAGTGGTAAAATTCGTAATTTTATCTTATTGTTTTATTCTAAACAAATTTTTGCTTTATCTAATATTTTTACTGCCTTTTTGTAATTATTTTGAAAAGTGTATAAGCATATTACGGTTTCTCCGAACTCAGAATAATTATTATACAATTGAATGCCACCCTCTCTGTCATACCAACAATCACTATTAAACAGGGAAAGTAGAAAATTTTTTTCCGTGTTTTCGAATCCTAATACATAAAACCAAGATTTTTTACTCTTTCAATGCCCATAATTTTAGTGAATCTAATATTAAACGCCTTGCAAGCATTTGAACATTAGAAACATCATATATGGATAAAACTTTTATCTCTTTTGATTTTTTTATTCCTTTTTTCTTCTTTGAGATGCCAAGCTTATGGCTAGCAACTTGACTTCTCAAGAAAGATGCCCTATCAATTGCATTTATTAGGTGAATTTCTTCATCTCTTACGTATGGTCCAAAAGACCATGCAGATTTTTTAATTTTTTGAGAAAAGACCCTCCTCTTTTCAATGATCTTTTTCTTCCCCCTTAAACTCCAGCTAAAACTTTCTTCTAGATCAATTTTTGCGTTTTTCAACCTAGAGTTCATGTCTTTTTCGGTATCGGGAAGAAAATTTCCTTTCTCGTCTTTTGTTGCGTATATTTCTTTCCCTTTTTTCGTTTCGATTCTGTCTTTGGGGAAAATTCCAAAATTTAATTCTTCTATTGCTGAATAAGCATTAACAATAGCGCTCGCAATGGACACACGGATTTTTGGAGAAAATGGTTTTGCAAGATTAGCCATTTCAAGTTTTCCGTACGCGGGATCTAAATCCATGGGTGAAGCAGAAAAAATCCACAAACTTAAAGCAAGTTTGCAGATTGCGTAAACATAACTTTCTTTAAAAGATGCTCTCGCGGTCATTATGCCAGCAAAATAAAGTTCGTCTGTTGTCAAATATTCAGGAAAATTTTTGCAATTATCACTAAGTTTTATTAGTTTAAAATCAATATTATAACCAAAAAAATTGCAAGCGCCAAAAACGGTTAGAGAATCCAGAATTAAATTTAATACTTCTATCGCTTTCTCTTCTGAACTACTCTCAATAATCAAGTGCTTATAAGGCATTTCTTTGCTATCTACAAAAGCCCTGTTGGAATATTTGTTTTTGTGATCTTCAAATAAGATACGGCCCCATTTTGCTGGAAACATAAGTCCTAGAGAAGTATTCGAACAGCTAAGAAGACCAGTAAGATATTTTTGATATCTATCCATGAATAAAAAATTGCTATTCCGTCTTCAAAATAATTTGTTTTTAAAAGATTTCGGAATTCTACAATGCAGAGAAAGTGCTTTTTCTTTGATAATTTTCTTGCAGGATTTTTATGTGACATTCAAGCAAAATTAACATTGCTTTTATAAATAATGAAAGATTCATATTATTTTGAAATACAACGCTTCTCGTGCTAGCTCAAGTTGGTTGGCCACCTAGAGCTCGAATTCACTGAATAACAAGCCCAATAAGGGCTTTCTATCTTGTTTTTAGTTATAATGTAACGACGGGTCTCGAGCAAGCTAAAAAGTGACAAAAGTGACACAAAATCGACTA
>CAZEHI010000071.1:0-2001 GCA_964512355.1 uncultured Candidatus Saccharibacteria bacterium
AATTTCGCAAGATCCAAAACAATGGGAAGAAGCAATTCAATCAGCAAAAACAAGCATGGAATTTTTCTTTGATATTGCTTTTAATCAGTATTCAAAAGAGACACCGGAAGGACGTCAGGGAATTACGAAAATGCTTATTCCTTTGATAGCAAGTATTGATGGACAAATTGAACAAGCTCATTGGGTTCAGGAGTTGAGCCAAAAAATGGGGGTCGACGAAAAGAGTATTTTTCAGGAAATGGAAAAAGTTTCTTTTGAAGGAGAGGAAGAAAAAGAAGAAGAATCTTTCCCAGAAACTTCTGTTTTTTCCCGAAAAGAAAAATTAGAAAGAAGGATTTTAGGATTACTTTTATCGCAAAAAGAAAAAAAGAAGATTATTTTTAAAAAAGACCTTGGTTTGTTTTCTCCGACAATTAAGCGATTGATTGATTTGACCCAGCAAGGGCAAATCGATAAGACAAAAACAAAGTCACGCAAAGTCGCCAATTTTCTTAATGCTTTAGAGATTGATTTAGAGAAAGAAGGAATTGAAGAAAAAAAAGAAATAGATATTTGTCTTCGCGAATTAAAAAACCTCGATACACGTGCTCACTTAGAAGAAATATCAAAACAGATTAGTGATGCAGAAGGGAAGAATCAAAACAAGAAAGTCCAGAAATTAATTGAGAAATTTAAAAAATTTAGTCAAACTCTAATTGATAATCAAAATAATGGTAATTAAAAAGAAAAAACAAACTCCAAAGGCGCAAATTTGGCGAGAGAAAAAGATGCAAGCTCTAGTTGATAAAGTTAGCCCCAGGGGATTTGTAACCGAAGATGAAATTTCTCGAGTCTTTCCTCGTTTGCGAAAAAACCCTCGAGTTATGTCAAAGTTCTATCGTCTCTTAGAAGATAATAACGTCAAGGTCTGTGAGAGGGGAGATTTTTTGGCTGCAGGAGAAAAAGATGAAAAGTTTCACTTACTAAATTCAATTGATCCTGTGCAAGCTTATCTTCGGGAAATTGGAAGAACAGAATTAATTGATGCAGAAGAAGAGAAAGAGTTATCCAAAAGAATTGGTAAGGGAGATCAGGAAGCAAAAGAAAAATTAGTTTGTGCTAATCTTCGTTTGGTTGTTTCTATTGCTAAAAAGTACGCCAATAGAACTAGTAAATTAAGTTTATTGGATTTGGTTCAAGAGGGTAATCTTGGTTTGTTCCGAGCTGCTGAAAAATTCGATTGGCGGCGTGGTTATAAATTTTCTACCTATGCTACTTGGTGGATTCGTCAAGCGGTGACCCGGGCTCTTGCTAATTATGCCCGTACCATTCGTATTCCGGTTCATATGATTGAAAAGATAACTCACTATTCGAAAGTGAAGAAAGATTTGCAAAAAACATTAGGTCGCTCACCATTAGCCGAAGAAATAGCAACAGAAATGGGGATTCCAATTGAGAAAGTACATCAGATCATGGAAATCTCCCGAGAAGTTGTTTCTTTGGAAAAACCAGTCGGAAAAGATGATCAAGACAGTACTCTATTAGAATTCATTACAAACAAAGATGCCCCTCTGCCTTCTGATCCGGCCGCGCGAAGACTTTTACGCGAACGGATCAAAGAAATGTTGACAAATCTAACTGCTCGAGAAAAGAAAATCCTGATTATGAGATTTGGCCTAGACGATGGACAATCTCGAACCCTAGAAGAAGTAGGGGAAGAATTTAAGGTTACCAGAGAAAGAATTAGACAAATTCAAGTTAAGGCTTTAGAAAAAATTCGGTCGGAGGAATGTCTTAAGAAAATAGAAGATTATTAAAAAAAACATAGGAAGTTGATTTTTCCGAAGGCTTGTATTATTATAATGATTAAATATTCTGCGGTAGTTCAATTGGTAGAACGACTCCCTGTTAAGGAGTAAGTTGTAGGTTCGAGTCCTACCCGCAGAGCAGGCTAGTGCGCAGTTCTTGCGACCGAGAAGCCCTTTATTTTCAAGGTTTCTCGAAATCAGTTCGAGAAAAAAT
>CAZEHI010000072.1:0-1957 GCA_964512355.1 uncultured Candidatus Saccharibacteria bacterium
GAAAGGGAATAATTTCCATCTCGGAGAAAAATCAGGAGCAGAAAGAAGCTATTGAGTTGCAGGCCATTGAGGCGGGAGCCGAAGACACAAAAACTCAAGAAGATAATCTGGTTATTCAAACCCAACCGAACGATCTCCAGAAAGTAATCCAACACCTCCGAGAAAAAGAAATCAAGATTAAAGAATCGTCCTTAGAATGGATTTCTAAAAATAAAGTTTCCGTTTCTGAAAAGGATCAGGAAAAGTTTGGAAAATTACTCCGTGCTTTCGATGAGGATGAAGACGTCCAAGAAGTATATGATAATATAGAGTAAAATATGATTATTCTTGGTATTGATCCGGGAGTGGCGGCTATTGGCTATGGCACTATTAAGCTGGGAGAAAAGAATAAAACGCCGATCGTTCTTGATTACGGGGTGATCAAAACTTGGGCTTATCAAGAAACAGCTGCCCGTTTAGCTATTATTGAAAAAGCTTTGCAACAGGTTATCAAAAATTGGGGACCGAATATTGTCGCTGTTGAAAGTCTTTACTTTTTTCGCAATCAAAAATCAGTTATCGGAGTTAGTCAAGTTAAAGGAATAATTTTATTGACGGCCGAGAAGGAAAAAGTCCCCGTTTATGAATTTACTCCTCTTGAGACAAAATTAATCATTGCCGGATACGGAAAAGCATCCAAAGAGGAAATGCAAAAAGCAATTCAAAAGAAATTGAACATGCGGGAAATTCCTACTCCTGACCACGCCGCCGATGCTTTGGGAATTGCAACTTGTTTTTTAATCAAGAACCAATTTCTATCTTAAAAATTTTCTCTCCACGGCAATCGAAACCAAAAACTCCTCTTAGCGAGGAGTTTTTGACATCTTGACTCTAATTAATTTCAGATTAATCTAATAAATTTTCTTCTCCCCCGTCGAATAATCATTCCTGATTTAATCATGATTTCTTTCCGCCAATCATTCTGAGTTTTGCCATCAACGCGAATTCCTCCCTGTTCAATTAATCGTCGGGCCTCGCTCCGCGAAGTTGCTAAACCTGTCCGCACTAGAAGAGTTAAAATATCCACTCTTCCTTCTTTGATTTTCACCTCCGGCATTTTGATTGGTCGTTCTTGGTTTCGGAAAACACGGTCGAATCCATCTTGGGCAAGCTGGGCTTTCTGAGAATTATAATAGAACTTTGTAATCTCCCGAGCTAAATTGGCCTTGCTCTGCCGAGGCTTTTCTTTAAGTTGTTTCTTTATTTCTTCATTGCTTAGTTGAGTAAGAAGATTGAAATAAGGAGAAATTAGGGAATCAGGAATCGACATAATCCTGCCATACATTTCTTTTGGCTGAACACCAAAAGCAATGTGATTATCCTCTGATTTGCTCATTTTTTTTATCCCCCTCGTTCCTTCAATTAAGGGACATAAAATCACGTCTTGGGGTTTTTGCCCATACTGTTTTTGAACCTGGCGACCCATTAACATATTAAATTTTTGATCTGTTCCTCCGATTTCGACATCAGCTTCAAGAGCCACCGAGTCATAACCTTGGAGGAGAGGATAAATAAATTCCCTAACCGTAAAATCACTGTTATTTTTCAGGCGGGTTTGAAAACTAGCTCGAGTCACTAACTGCCGATAAGTAGCTGTTCCAGCAAGTTCTAGTATTTCTCGGGCAGACATTTCCTTCCACCACTCACTATTATATCGCACTTCTACTTTAGTAAGATCGATAATTTTGCCGGCTTGCTCTTGATAAGTTTTCATATTCCGTTTAATCTGCGCTGTTGACAGAACTGGCCGTGATTTTACTCTCCCGCTGGGATCGCCAATAGAAGCAGTAAAATCACCGATTAATAAAATGATCTTGTGTCCTCTTCTTTGAAGTTCCCGCAAAGTCAGAAGACAAACTGAATGACCCAAATGAAGCACTGGAGAAGTTGGATCAATGCCGAATTTTATCCTCAATTT
>CAZEHI010000073.1:0-1891 GCA_964512355.1 uncultured Candidatus Saccharibacteria bacterium
TATTCCTCACTGCCCGTCGAAGCGATAATTCCCCCCAATCACTAGTACTGAAAGCATGGGGAATTGAGAAATCTCTAATCTGGGCAATCTTCCTTCCCTGACTGTCTTCCCAAGACTGTAACAATTTAATCGACCTCCTTTAAAGAACGATGTAAAAAGTATAAATCAAAACGATAAAAAGTCAATAGATTATTGACTGATATAATAACGAAGTTTTTTTGCTGCCCATTCCTCGGCATAATCAATGCCGATTCTCGGAACAACTTTGATTGATGAAGTAACTTTAATCGGATTATCTTCTATCCAAATTCTTCTTCCGGAAACTACATCCTCGCCGTTAAAAGTACAATCTATGCCTAACCACTTTGTTAGCTTCCCCGGACCGTTAGGCAGAAAAGAATCCAGCGATGAATTAACTGGCTCCAAGGCCCTGATTAAAATACACTCTGGTTCCGTCGGGGAGCCAGAGGTGATGTTTAACATCCAATATAAGCCGTAACAAAGATAAACATAAAGATGCCCAGCTTCCCCATAGACAACGGCATTTCTCTTTGTTTTCTTGCCTTGATAAGTATGAGCTGCTTTATCTTTGAGGCCTAGATATGCTTCAACTTCAATAATTTTTCCTTTTTTCTCCGAAGTAACTAAATATTGCCCTAGTAACCATTTAGCTACTTTCTTCGTTTCTTGAGAAAAGTTGCTTCTGATTATCTTTGTTTTGGATGCTTTTTCCATAAGACAGGATTTTGTCCTTGAACTTGTCCCAGTGAATTTGGTCGTCGCCAATCATTGAACAAACTTCCTTGAAGGGACAGTAGCGACATTGAGGATTGGCCGGCCATCCTGGCAAACGAGAATTTACAATTTCCTCCTTTATCTCTTTTCTGATTTCCTTTAAATCGTTCAAAAGCCAGTCACATTTCGGAGCATCATAATCCAGAAAGAATTCTTTTAATTCTTGAGTGTCTTTATTGACGTACAAGATAATTCCCTTCTTTATTTCAAAGAAGTGTAAATATAGCTGAAGTTGGTTAATGTATTCTTCCGAAGGGCCGGTTAAACTGCCAAATTTAAAACTATTGATGCTCTTTACATCTAGAACATATTTCTCTTTATTGACAGACAAGATTGCGTCAGCTCTTCCATGAACAATGTCAGAAAAAGGAATATTGACTTCTTCTCCCAAAAGAACGCCCTGCTCATCGAGAGCTTTGATAATTAAACGATGAATATAATTTCCGTGGTCAAAAAGCCTTAAAATCCTTGCTTCCATTTTCCGCTGCGGCGCCTGTTTGAATTTAAAAAAAATGTACCGATGACATCGACCAGCATCAGTAACATAAAAATGGTTTTGTTTTCTTGGTTTTTCTCGATCTAAATAAAATTGATCAATAATTTCCGGCAACATTAAAACAGCAAAATTAACGCTTTCTCCACTGAGGAGCTCGTCGAGCTCTTTTCAGTCCAAATTTTTTCCGTTCTCTCATCCGGGGATCACGAGTTAAATAACCTTCTTGCTTCAATTGCAGTTTTAGCTTGGGATTGTGCTTTACTAAAGCTCGGGCAATTCCGTGCCTAATTGCAATTGCCTGAGAATGATGCCCCCCTCCTCTGACAATCACCGACGCTCCAAAATCTCCTGCCTTGCCAATCTTTTCTAGCGGAGCAACAATTTCCTTTTGCAATTCCAATTCTGGAAAATAGTCTCCAAGTTTTTTACTATTAATTACGATCCCTTTCTTTGTCTTATGATATAAACGAACTTGAGCGCTAGAAGTTTTTCTTCGTCCAACTGCCGCATAATATTCCTTTTGTTTTTTATTTTCCATACCTTATTTAAATTTCAATCTATTAATTCTTATCTTTCTCAATTTATTTTTAGGCAACATTC
>CAZEHI010000074.1:0-1890 GCA_964512355.1 uncultured Candidatus Saccharibacteria bacterium
AAATAAAGTTGCCTAACCGAAAGATATTTTAAATCATTCAGTATTACTTGTGGCACAATCTGCTTTTCCTTAGGGGTCATAATTTAATAGATAGAATTACCCAAATCAAATTATTTTACTAAATCGTCAAGGGAAACGCCCAATACTTTAGCAATTTTTATAATCGTTTCAAGTCTTGGACTTTTTGTATAACCTCGCTCAATTTTAATCACGGCTTGGTAAGAAACACCAGCTTCTCTGGCTAACTTCTCTTGAGACCAACCCTTTTCGTTTCTATAACCTTTAAGATTTTTTAGATAAAATTTTCCACTTGACATACTCCCCTATAATCTTATACAATGTATATATGTATAGATATATATTTAACCTGTATCTAATTAAATAATACCAAAAATATGACAAAAGCACAAATCAAAAATTGCGCAATTTATACAAGAGTTTCAACTGACATACAGGCCGAAAAAGAATTTTCTTCTTGCGAATCTCAAGAGCAAAAAATCAGGTCCTTTATTGAAAGCCAGAATAACTGGCAGATTTGCAAGGTTTATACTGACGCCGGTTATACCGGAGCTAACACTAACCGCCCTGCCCTACAAGAATTACTTGAGGATATAAAGCAAAATAAAATTGATATTATTTTGTCTTACAAAATTGATAGATTAACCCGTTCTCCAAAAGATTTTTATCAATTGATTGAGGTTTTCGATAAATACCAAACCAGTTTTATTTCTGTTACCGAGAGATTTGATACCTCTACTCCGGCTGGCAGATTGTTAAGAAACATAATGCTTACCTTTGCTCAATTTGAAAGAGAATTAACTTCAGAAAGAACAAAAGATAAATTATTAGAGCGTGCCAAAAAAGGATTTTGGAACGGCGGTAACCCGCCCTACGGATATGAAAGAGAAAATAAGAGATTGGTTATTAACCAAAAAGAAGCTGAAATTATCGGGTTGATCTATGGAACCTATCTCGAAACCGGCTCCATAAACAGGGTTTATGATTTTTTCAAAGAGAAAAATATTAGAAGCAGGCAGGGTAAAATTTTTCCTAAGCAATTTCTCGCTTTCGTTTTGAGAAATATTACTTATACAGGAAAAATAAAATACGGCGAAAAAATTTATCAGGGCATACATCAACCGATAATTTCAGAAGAGTTATTTGAGCTTGCTCAAAAAACTCACAAAAAGAGAATAAGAAAATTCAGGGTTTATCGGGATTTCCTTTTCGGCGGATTGGTCAACTGCAAAGAATGCGGATACAAAATGAGCGCTTGTTTTACCAACAAGCACAGGAACGGAAAACTCAAAAGGTATTATTACTATCGCTGCACCTCTACCAACAAAAAAGGTTGGCAGGCCTGCTCGGTTAAGCAAGTGTCAGCTGATAGATTGGAGAAATATATTTTGGAAAATTTAGAAAGAATCTCTGTGGATAAAAACTATGTAGAAAATTTAGTTTTTAAGCTAAACCATAGCTTAAAAAGTTCGGGTTTGCCCGTCAAAGAAGGACTCGAACCATCGCAGGTATGCTCTAAATTTTCTAAATTTAACCCGGAAACTATCGTTTCTATCCTCAAATCTTTTCTTTCGTTTCTTTCTCAAAAAAGAGGGGTCGAAAGAAATCTATTGGCAAAAAAGTTTATCAAGGAAATTATCTATTCTAAAGAAAACATCAAAATCGCCCTGTTTTATTCGGAAAATTCAAAGAATTTTCTAAATCTTGAAGGTAAACAAAACCCTGTCTTGCTCTCGCAAGACAGGGCAAATTTTTCTGGCAGGAACGAGGCAAGCTCGCTGGGATTCTCTCAAAAAGAAGTTTTATGTGATTCTACGAGTGGGCGTGGTAGGAATCGAACCTACGATCTCTTCTTTATCAGAGAAGCGCTCT
>CAZEHI010000075.1:0-1876 GCA_964512355.1 uncultured Candidatus Saccharibacteria bacterium
TCCAAACATTCCAACATTTTCACCGTGGCTATCAACTTGGTCGATAAAAAGACTTTGGATGCGATAATCTTGCCCGTCGATATGTCCAGTAAAGCGATTTGTGCTATCTCCGATAGGAGTAAACCCTTGCCCGTTATCCCAAGTTGTTGTGGCGGAACAATCAATATCTCTAACTATTTTATAGTAAGAATTAAGATGATTTTTAACCATTTGTAGTTCTTCACAGCTAGCCAAAACGTAAGGATCATCAGCCGTCCCTTGATGAGGGAAGGCCTGCGAAAAAACAGTTTCTGATAAAGCCGATTCATTTCCTATTTGATCCCAGGATTTTATGGCGAACCAATGATCTTCTTGAGGGATAAGACCAGTTAGAGTAATTTGTTCGGAATGGCCTGTTTGTTGAGGAATAAGGTCACTGGGAGTAACGTCTGATCCTTCATCCCAATTATTATTTGTAATCGGGGAAGGATGTTTCTTAATTTGATATCTGCTCAAGCCATGGGCATCGATCGGAGCATTCCAACTTAATATTATCTGACCACTTTCTTCTCCTGGAGCAGCGTAAAGATTAACGATTGAAGCCGGAGGAGTAGCGTCAAGGACGATAGAGGCTATTCGATTGTTTTCGCTAACATTATTGGAGGCATCCTTAGTCCAAAGGAAAACAGTTTTTTCACCGTCATCTTCTGACAAAGTAAAGCTAGTCGGAAGATCAGTTTGCCACTGTGAACTGGTAGAAGAAGGCGGTAATGTTTGGCCTTCTGCCAAAAACCAAGCGGCGATATCATTACTCTCTACAATAGAGACATCAACAGTTTGATGGTTGGTGTAATCAGAAGAATTAGTTTCCGGATCACTTAAAGAAATAGCTGGCGTTGAGGGAGGGATGGTGTCGAGAAAAGTTTTATTAAGGTCTCCAGGAGTCGGAAATTGAAGTTCAAAGTCTGTTTCGTTGTCATCGGAATCTTGATAATTTTCATTTTCTTGACTCCATTTTCGTCCTAAACTCTGATCAGGGCCAGGGTTGGTTGGGAAAGGATTGCCCTCGGAATCACTAGCTTCTTGGCCGAAACCGACTTTATCCGACAGAATTTTAGCAGGGTTGTAAAGGAGGATGGTATAATCGGCGGCGATTGAGTAACCTCCAGAATAGCGAGCATCGGGAAGTGCCTCTCCTTGGTAATTAGCATTTCCCTGAGGGACAATGAGAAAATATGATAAAGGAGCAATGTCTTTAGATAAGGTACTGGCGCTGACTAAGCAACTTTTCTTTCCGCTGGATGTTTTTTTACTTAAGCTCCATTGACTTAAGTTAATGCTCTCTTGGTTGGGATTATATAATTCAACGAACTCATCTTTTTTATTTTCCCCTTCTATTTTAACTTCAGAAATCAGAAGAGTAGGAATTTCTTTAACAGTAATTATTACTTCGTCCTCGTCAGTATTCCCGGCTTCGTCAGCGACTTGCAAAGTGACCAAATGAATTCCCGGATTAAAACATTGAGCGGCGAAAGAAATCGAAGAACTTTCTTTTATCTCATTCCAAAAACCATCGTCATTTGTATCCCATTTATAGGAGACAATGGCGATATTATCTCCAGAGAGATGAGCACTTAGAGTGAAAGGTTGATTAAAATCTATCGTTTGATCTGGTCCGGCATTGGCTTTTGGAGCAGTAGCATCAATTTCAAGAGAATTATCTTGGTCGACATCCGCAGAATCATTCTTGGTGTTTTCTTCTTCGCTTGTTTCTTCGGGCGGATTATAGCCAGCGCTGTTTGAAGATTTTGGCGTCCCCGATAACGAAGAACTAGTTTGCCAAGTAAGATTGTTTTTCCTTTCCATTGTTCGCTTGGAAATGTTATCGCCGGCTGGC
>CAZEHI010000076.1:0-1867 GCA_964512355.1 uncultured Candidatus Saccharibacteria bacterium
AGAGTAGTTTATTTAGATTTGAATTATCTAAACCGATTATTAGGGATAGAAATTCCCCTTAAAGAAACAAAAAAGATATTAAATAATCTGGGTTTTACAACCGTCAAAGCGAAAAAAGACGTTTTAAAAGTTGGAATTCCTTATTGGCGCCTAGACGTATCTGGACCGGAGGATTTGATTGAAGAAGTTGCTCGAATTTACGGATATCAAAAGCTTCCCGCTTTAGTTCCGAAGGCAAAATTAATTTCTTTTCAGAAGAATAAAAAACAAATTGGAGAAAGAGAAATAAAAAAATATTTGGTCAATGTCTGTGGGCTAGATGAAGTTCAAAATTATTCTTTTATTGGCGAAGAGGAAAAGAATCTTTTTTCTTGTCAAGACAAGGAACTTATAAACGTTGTCTACCCAATAAGCAGCCGGCAGAAGTTTCTTCGGCCAAGTTTGATTCCAGGATTGTTGAAAAACGTGAAGGAAAATGAAAAATTCTTCTCTTCTTCTAAAATTTTCGAAATTGGAAAAGTTTTTTCGACAAATGGTCTTGAAAAAGAAAGATTGGCTGGAGTAGTAGCAACTCGGAAAAAAGGAGAGAAAGAAGGATTTTATGAAATTAAGGGGATTTTAAATTCTTTAGCTGAATCTCTTGTGATTACTGACTTAAGATTTGCTCCGACTAAGAAGAATCTTCCTTCTTGGGGACGTCCCAATCAGTGCGCTGACGTCAAAGTTGGCAGCGGAGGGATCGGTTTATTGAGCGGGGTACATCCAAAGATTTTGGATGGTTTTGGACTCGAAGGATCAATTTTTGTTTTTACCCTTGATCTTGACTCCTTTATTAAAACTGCTTTAGCCGAACAAGAGTATCGTCCGATTTCTATTCACCCAGCCGCTCGGCGCGATTTATCGGTTTTAGTTCCTTTAGGAACCGATGTTGAAGAAGTTATAAGAAGAATTAGTTTTTCGGGAGGGAAATTGATCAGAGATGTTGATGTTTTTGATATATATAGCGGCGAAAACGTCCCGACTGGGGTAAAAAGCTTATCATTCCATCTTGTTTACCAAGCAGCTAACAGAACTTTACGGGCGAAAGAGATAGAAGCACTGCAAACAAAAATTATTGAGAATTTAGAAAAAGAATCTGATTGGCGGGTCAGAGTTTAACCAAATTTGTTTATAATATGAAGGAATCTGAAAAAAGAAATTCGCAGCAACTTTTAAAAAAATCATCTAGCCAATATAGCGCAAAAGATATTTATGTCTTAAAAGGCCTCGAGCCAGTTCGGAAAAGGCCGGGAATGTATGTTGGTTCAACTGGAAAAATCGGATTGCATCACTTAGTTTGGGAATGTTTCGATAATAGTTTAGATGAGGTCATGGCTGGATATGCTTCGGAGATAAAAGTCGATCTTCTTCCTGACAACTTTGTGCGGGTGGCTGACAATGGAAGGGGAATTCCGGTTGATCGACATCGAAGAACAGGAAAATCGGCTTTAGAGACAGTTATGACCACGCTTCATGCCGGGGCTAAATTTGGAGGAAAGGCTTATCAAGTTGCCGGCGGTTTGCATGGAGTGGGAGTTTCAGTAGTCTGCGCTTTGTCTAAATATCTTAAAGCAGAGGTTTGTCGAGACGGGAAACATTATGCTCAAGAATATTCTCGAGGGAAAGCAACAACAAAATTAAAACAAGAGGGACGCTGTCAGAAAACGGGGACTATTGTAACTTTTACTCCCGATCCAGAAATTTTTAAGAATGTTGAATTTTCCTGGAAGATGATTCTTCATCATCTGAGACAACAGGCTTATTTAACCAGAGGAACAAAGATTATTCTTACTGATCAGCGTTCGCCGGGCAAAGAAAAAAATTATGT
>CAZEHI010000077.1:0-1862 GCA_964512355.1 uncultured Candidatus Saccharibacteria bacterium
CTTCTATTCCCTCGCGCAATATCTCTTTCGGTCTCAACCCAATAAATTCCTTAACCACTTCCCCATTTTTAAATAATTTCATATTCGGAATGCTTTGCACCTGATAATCCATCGCTAATTGTTGGTGAATAGGGTTCGCAACATCTAGTTTAGCAAACTTAACCCTCCCCTCCATTTCTTCTGCTAAAGCTTCAAGCCCCGGAGCCATCATAAGACAAGGCTGGCACCAAGGAGCCCAAAAATCAACTAAAACTGGAATATCTGATTCCAGCACCTCTTCAGTAAAACTTTGATCGTTTAATTGGACTACTTCTGACATAGTAATTATTTTAAATTACAGCTAATAAATTGCAAAATTTCTTTTGTTGTTTCCGAGAGAATCCTTCTTCCTCTAATTTTATATTATCCAATGATACATCATACTACCTAATAATACATCTACCAACGTATTGATGTTGAAGAATCAAATGTCTTAACTTTTCTAACTCTTCTGTAGTTTTTGATTTTTTCTTTATAAATTCTTTCTGCAAGGTCTTTGTTGCTACAAACTCTTGGAGAACATAAAGTTTCGCCCCCGAAATTAATCGGGCTATCTCGATAATATCTTCATTAGTTAAAAGAGATTCTATCACTGTTGTCCGAAACTCATAATCCAAACCAGATTTCATGATAAGATGAATGCTTTCTTTTATCTTTGCCGGATCAACTTTCGAAGCGGTTACTGTCTGATATTTTTCTAGAGGGGCTTTGACGTCCATCGCTAAATAATCAACGACTTTCTTCTCGAGGGCCTCTTGAATTATATTTGGTAAACTCCCATTAGTATCCAGCTTAACTAAGAACCCCATTTCTTTAATTCTCTTCAAAAAATCTAAGAGGTCTTTTTGCAAAGTTGGTTCTCCGCCTGTCACTTCCACGGCATCTAGTTGACTTTTTCTTGTTTCCAAAAAAGAAAAAATCTCCTTTTCCGAGATGGGAGAAGTAAATTTCCGAGGATCAACTAATTCCGGATTATGACAATAAGGACACCGAAAATTACAACCTTGCGTAAAAATAATCGCACATATCTTTTCTGGATAATCAATCAATGAAAACTTTTGGAATCCACCAATAAGCATTACTCTATCTTAAAAGTTTTCCTCTCTCTAAACTCTTCTTCTTTTCCTTTATTCCATTGACTAACCGGTCTTAAGTAGCCAACTGATCGAGAATAAACTTCTGTCTTTGCTCCGCACTTAGGGCAAATGGGTTGATTCCCCGGCAAATAACCATGTGTGGGGCAAATACTAAAAATTGGAGTGAAGGTAAAGTAAGGAAGATGATAGTTGTTACAAACTTTCTTAACCAGATTTTTAATAACTTTTCCATCTTTAACCCTTTCCCCAGCAAAAATGTGAATGACCGTCCCTCCTGTATATTTTTGCTGAATTTCATCTTGCAGATCTAAAACTTCAAAAATATCATCGGTATAGTTCACGGGCAACTGAGTAGAATTAGTATAGAAAGGTTCAGCTCCTTTCTGATACTCTTTCTCGTTAGCGCAAATAATATCAGGAAACTCCTTTTTATCCTTAAGGGCTAAACGATAAGACGCCCCCTCTGCGGGCGTTGCCTCTAGGTTATAATTATTACCCGTTTCTTCTTGGAATTGAATAAGTTTCTTTCTCATAAAATCAAGAACATCTAGCGCAAAAGTTCTTGATTCTAAATCTCCTAAGTTTTCCCCAAAAAGATTTAAGGTAGCTTCATTCATGCCAATTAAACCAATAGTAGAAAAATGATTTTTCCAATAAGAATTAAACCTCTGTTTAACAACCCGAAGATAAAATTTGGAATAAGGATAGAAGTCATCGTCTGTTAAT
>CAZEHI010000078.1:0-1817 GCA_964512355.1 uncultured Candidatus Saccharibacteria bacterium
GTCCGCTCTACCAACTGAGCTATCTCGGCCACAAATAAAGAGCGGTAGACGGGGATCGAACCCGCGATCTTCTGCTTGGGAAGCAGACGCTCTACCACTAAGCTACTACCGCTAATTAAATAAAGATTTGAATCTTGCGAACAATTTTCCCCAAAACCCCGGCTCAATTGGTTCTTCTTCCTCAATTATCGAAGCATCGTCCAGGCTTAAAAAAGATATTACTTTTTCTCCCGGCTTTTGTAAATTTAATTCTTCTTTTCCAACTCGTTCCAAATAATCAGCATCATGGGTTTCTTCAATTTGTCCGATTAGTTTATCCTTTTCTTTTTCCAAGCTTTCGACTTGAGCTTGGAGATTGCCAACCCTTTGTTCTAAAACAATCCGCTGATGCCGAGCTCGCAAATTCATTCGTACTAACAAGACTATTAGCAACAAAACGATTATAATGCTAATCAGCGAAAGAATTAATTTAATTGTTGATTGGGGTCTTCCCCTTCCTGACCTTCGATAATACATCTTTTATTTTATCACAAAACAATTAATTTTTATTTTCTAACATTTGGAAAAATATCTTCGACGGAATTCTAACTTTCCCTGTTTTCCCTAATTTCTTCTTTCCTTTTCTTTGCTTTACTAATAACTTTTTCTTCCGGGTATAATCTCCTCCGTAAAGCGCTTGAGTCACATTCTTTCCTTTAGCTTTTATTGTCCGACGGACAATAATCCGACCTTCGCTTTGAATCTGAATAGGAACAGCAAATTGTTGAGAGGGCAAAAGTTTATAAAGTTTATCAGCGGCTTTTTGGGCTTTTTGATAAGCACGGCGGCGAGAAACAATCCTTGACAAGCTTCCTTTTTTCTCTTTAGCAACGAAGACTTCTAATTTCACCAAATCCCCCAGACAAGAATCGATGAAATGGAACCCAAAAGAGGCGTGTCCTTGAGATATATTCTTTAATTGATCATCAAATCCGGAAATAATTTCTCTTAAGGGAACGCGATAAGTTAAAAGATAGGTTTTCCCTTGAAGATAATCTTGCCGGCGGAAGTTTCCTTCAAGAGTGCTTAACAATTGCATTACTTTCCCTAAATAATCGGCTTCCGTTACAATTGTTAGCTCTACCCACGGCTCTTTAATGCTTTTAATATCTACTTGAGCCGGCCAATCGGCAGCCGAGTTCACTTTAACTTCTTTCCCATTAGCAAGCTTCAGAAAATAATTAACCGTTGGGAAAGTAATAATTAGATCGAGGCCGAATTCTTCCTCCAGGCGGCGAATAGTGATCTCTGTATGCAGCAGCCCAAGAAAGCCACAACGAAAGCCTCGGCCCAAGCCCTCTCTCTTTTCCGGCACAAAAGACAAAGAAGGATCATTAAGCTTTAATTTTTCTAAAGAAGACTTAAGAAGATTAAAATCTTGGTCGCCAGAGACATATAAGCTGCTGAAAACTACTGGCAACGGTTCGTGATACCCAGGCAGAGGTTGAGAAAAGGAAGATTCAAATTGAGATTTCAAAACTATAGTTTCGCCAACATTAACAATCTCTGAATCCTTAATCCCGGTTGCTAAATAACCTGTTTCTCCGGCAACTAATTTAGTAGTTGGCTGACGATCAGGATTGAAATATCCCACTTCTTTCACTTCTGCTTCTTTCCGGGCCGCCAACAAATATATTCTATCACCGGTCTTCACTTCCCCGCTCACGACTCTAACGTAAGCAATCCCTCCCTGGAAAGAATCATATTGAGAATCAAAAATTAAGCAACGGAACGGATCGCTTCTGGTTTCTGCTCTCGGAGGGGGAAATTGTAGAATT
>CAZEHI010000079.1:0-1768 GCA_964512355.1 uncultured Candidatus Saccharibacteria bacterium
TCTTTTGGCTAATTATTATCTTCTGAAAAAACGGAAATAATTTTGATTTCTTGTTTCAGGAAATAAAAACTATTTGCTTATTTGTCAATTATCGGTAAAATAAATTATCTAATTAATTGGAAATAACATGATTAAAATCAAGAATAATGTACCAAGGGAAGAATCATGGTTTCAATACTATCCTGACGGAAAGGACGTTTCTCTAGATTATCTTGATCGACCTATTTACCATTTTTTTGACACGATGGCGGGGAAATATCCTCGTCGAACAGCTCTTGATTTTTATGGTCATAAGGTTTCCTATCAAGAATTGAAAAACCTTTCTGATCGTTTAGCGAAAAAACTACAAGATTTAGACATTAAAAAAGGCGACCGGGTCGCCTTTTTGCTTCCTAACTGTCCTCAAATTGTAATAGGAATCTTGGCAACGATAAAAGCAGGGGCAATTCCAGTACCCTTAAATCCTCTTTATCCTCGTGAGGAATTGCTATATGTTTTAAAGGATTTTTCTCCCCGTTTTGTTGTTTCCTTAAAGCGTTTTGCTGGAAAATTAAAAGGAATCGATCAACAATTAAACACGCAGATAATTCTTACAAATATTTCTGATTATCTTCCTTCTTATCTCAAATCACTTTCCCTAATCAAAGAAGCGCCTAATTATTTAGCGAGAAAACGGGATGAACACAACTTAAATCGCTTTCTTTCTTTTATAAAGTTAATTGAAGATAGCCAATCTTCTGATTATCAAAAAAGAGACTGGGTTTTTCAAAAAGATACGGCTTTAATGGTTTATACTAGCGGGACGACGGGGAAACCAAAAGGAGTGATGCTTACTCATCTTAATCTTGTTTCTGAGGTGGTAATTATAAAAAAGTGGACAGAAGAATTAAAAATGAACTCTTTTTTGGGAGCTTTGCCTTTCTTCCATATTTATGGGCTAACAACAGTTCTATTCTTCGCTCTTTATCATGGATCAACGATATATCTTCAGCCTCAATTTCATACAAAAAGCGTCCTTGCGACAATCAAGAAAAATCAAATTCAGGCTTTTGTCGGGGTTCCGGCAATGTATCAGGGAATGCTTCGAACTTGGGCGAGCAATAAAAAGAAATATGATTTAAGTTGCCTAATGGTTTGTACTAGCGGCGCCTCTTCTCTTCCGAAAGAGGTTTTCGTTAAAATCAAAAAGATGGTCCCGCAAGCCGTTCTGTTAGAAGGTTATGGTCTTTCGGAAACTTCGCCGGTTATAACAATGGATCTTGCCGGCGAGAATTATCAAAAGACAGCTGGATCTCCTGGGATTCCCATTTTTGATACAGATATCAAGATTGTTAGTTTGGAGGAAAAAGAAAAAAAATTCCTCGATGTTGGACAGATTGGAGAAATTATAATCAAAGGGCCGCAAGTTTTTAAAGGGTATTGGCAAAAGCCGGAAAAAACCAGGGAAGTCTTGAAGGAGGGATGGTTTTACACTAAAGACGTGGGCTGGATTAGCGATGACGGGCGAATTTATCTGAAAGGAAGGTTAGACGATATGATCAATTCTCGGGGGAATAAAGTTTGGCCGGCAGAAGTGGAAAAAGTTTTAACTAACCATCCTAAAGTAAAAGAAGTAGCTTTTGTTGGCGCCGACAACAAATATTACGGGCAGGTTTTGAAGGTCTTTGTTGTTTTAGAAAAAAATACTAAATGCACTGCTAAAGAATTAATAAAATATTGTCAGGAGAAGCTTATTTATTATAAGGTACCTCAGGAGGTTGAATTTGTA
>CAZEHI010000080.1:0-1755 GCA_964512355.1 uncultured Candidatus Saccharibacteria bacterium
ACAAGCACTGCTGACGATTCTTTGCCTTGGAGATAAAAGACTAATCTCTATTTTGAACTTTCCTTCTTTAGAAGTTGTTTTCCCTTTGCTTCCTCCTCGATGATAAATATCCACTTTTTCTATCTTAATCCGAGTCTCAATTGCGGCATTTTTCTTTTCTCCCTTTTTTGACCGTTTTGACAAGGAAGAAAAATATTTATCCAACTTCTTCGTCTTATTTTCGAAGAAACGATAAATAGCTGGGGTTATTTTAAAATCAGGGGCAAAAATAGCAAATTTCATAGCTTCTATAAAAATAAATCTAATTTCAAAATAGCATCTTCTTATCCGTTAATCAATTACAAACAAACAGGCCTTGCTTTTGAAAGCAAAGCCTGTTTAGAAATAATTAATTAGTTAAAAAGAAAATTATTCGTCGCCGTCCTCTAAATCATCGTCTTCGGTTTCTTCTTCCTCAGTTCCTTTCTCCTCTTCTTCGGTTTCTTCTTCCTCAGTTCCTTCCTCCTCTTCTTCGGTTTCTTCTTCCTCCATGATAATTAAAACTTATTACTGACAAGGGCAGCCGACCACCCTGCCCACTTTCAAAATCATAATAACCAAGTTATAGCATCTGCTTCTTTTTGTCAAGTGGTTTTTTCTTAAATAAGGGCCGGCAAAAATTCAATCTCTTTCTCAAGAACAATATTAAATTTTTCTTTGACTTTTCTTTTGGCTAAAGTCATCAATTTTAGGACATCCTCGCTCTGCGCCTGTCCTAAATTAATAATGAAGTTGGCATGCTTTAGGGAAATCTGCGCCTGTCCTATTTGCTTTCCTTTCAGTCCTACTTTCTCAATTAATTTTCCCGCTGATAGCCCCTCTGGATTTTTAAAAATACTCCCGGCCGAAGGATAATGAGGTTGAGCAAACTGTTTAAGTCGCTGATTCTTTTTCATAGTAGCAATAATCTTCCGAGAATCCCCTTTCGTTAGCTTTAAGACAACTGAAAGAATAATTAAATTACAATTTTCCCGAAAAATACTATTCCGATAATCAAACTTGCAATTCTTGGGGAAATACTTTCTCTTTTCTAAATCTTCCTGGTTCAAAATCGTCACCTCTTTTACTAATTTCGCTATTGAATCTCCGAAGGATCCAGCGTTCCCTCTAATCGCTCCGCCAATTGTTCCAGGAATTCCCACTGCCCATTCTAATCCAGAATATTCTCTTTGTTCAGCCTGATGAACCAATAAAGATAAAAGGACTCCCGCCTGCCCGAAGACTTCATTTTCTTCCCAACTAAGTTCAGAAGTTTTAACCTGGATAACTAGTCCCGGATATCCTTGATCAGAAATTAATAAATTGCTGCCTCCTCCCAAAATAAAAACAGGAAGAGCCATTTTTTTTGCTTTTCTCAGATTTGTTATCAAATCACTCTCAGAATAAACCTGGCAAAAATACTTTGCCCTCCCCCCAATCTTGAAACTAGTATGCTCTTTCAAACTAACATCCCTTTTCCAATTATTCTCATTAAACTTTCGCCTCATAATTAAGAGAAGTCATCTCCCCGAAGATTTTAAGAATTAGAAGATTCGATAATTTCTTCTGAAGAAAACGACAATAATCGATTAACCTCTTTTCTCGTCTGTGATCCAAAATATCCTGTTCCTTTGTCTAAATTTAAAGGCTCTAATATTTTTTCGGCATATTTTTCTTGAAATCGACGAACTGCTTGCCGGGTTAAATTCAAAAAATTCCCCGTAATTATTCCAGCCG
>CAZEHI010000081.1:0-1753 GCA_964512355.1 uncultured Candidatus Saccharibacteria bacterium
CAGAGGCAAGCACCAATCTTGCCCGTTACGACGGAATAAGATACGGATGTTCAGCGAAAGCAAAAACCTTAGCCGATTTATATTTTCGGAGTCGGGGAGAAGGCTTTGGAACGGAAGTTAAACGGAGAATTATGATGGGGACTTATTCATTGTCGGCTGGATACTATGATGCTTATTATAAACGAGCTCAAAAAGTCCGAGAGCTGATCAAGCAGGATTTTTATCGAGTTTTTCGGAAAGTAGATTTTCTTTTGACGCCGACGACCCCCAGTCCGGCTTTTAAAATTGGCGAAAGAAACCAAGATCCAGTTCAAATGTATCTCTCCGATCTTTTAACTGCCCCGATGAATCTGGCTGGAATTCCTGCTTTGTCCTTGCCGATTGGCAATATTGATAATTTACCAGTTGGTCTTCAAGTTATTGGACCGTCGTTTTCGGAAGAAAGAATCTTTTCTTTAGCTGAATATATTGAAGCTCAATTAAAAAGATAATATTTATTTCTAACAATGGATAATATTTTTGCTTATTTAATTTCTCCTGAATTGCAACAGCGAATTTTAATAATTAAGATTGTTTTTTATCTTCTATCTTTTTTCTTTCTTGCAAGCATTGTCTATTTTCTCCGGAAGAGCGGTTATTTAAAAACCAAATCCAGAAAGCGATCAATGATGAAAGATTACCATGATTTTAAAAGCAAACATCCTCGTCGTCATTCTAAACAATGGGCGAAAATTATTAAGCTTTTAGAAAGCGAAAGCAAGTCAGAAGATAAATTAGCGGTTATCGAAGCGGGACTTTTGACGGAAAAAATCTTGAAAGAGCTTGGATCTCAAGAAAAAACTCTGGAAGAAAGCTTAAGGAAAATCCTTCCTCAAGATGATTTGGATTTTGCCGAAGTTCAACAGGCTGATGAAATTCGTCAGCAGATTATTAAAAATCCAAGAAACAGACTTAGCCATCAACAGGCTAAACAGACAGTTGATATTTTTTCTAAAATTCTTAAAAAACTGAATTATTTTTAAATTTTCTTTTGGCTTTACTTTTTTGCAAGACCAAGTTATAATACAAAATTAGATATCGCGGGGTGGAGGAGTAGTACCTCATCAGTCCCATAAGCTGAAGGCGCCTGTGCAATTCAGGCCCCCGCAACAAATAGAGCTTTTCGAAAGAAGAGCCGGGGAGTAGAGTGGCTCTCTAAGGTCGTCTCATAAGCGATCAACGTAGGTTCGATTCCTGCCTCCGGTATTTGTTTTCCAAAAAGGGGGCGTAGCTCAATTGGTTAGAGCACGTGCTTGTCGAGCATGGGGTTGTGGGTTCGAGTCCCGTCGTCCCCGCTTAAAGCGGAAGAAAGGATGATTTATTCTTTATTAGAAACCGAGTGTTATCGCTCGGTTTTTGATTTCTCAAAGAGTTTTATCTGGCTGATCATCCTTGAATTTTCTTATTTTTTAGGATAAAATAAAGATAATATGGACATTCAGGAGATAAAGAAAAAAGCGCCAAAAGAGATTAGCGACAGTCAAAACCTTAAACAACTAGACCAGATTTTTCAAAAGTATTTGGGGAAAAATGGAGAAGTTAATTTAATTTTGAAGTCTTTGAAAAAATATTCTCTTGATAAAAAAAAGATAATAGGCAAAGAAATAAATCTTTGCAAGAACTTTCTTGAAAAGAAAATTGCTCAACAAGAAGAAATACTAAAAGAAGAAGGGTGGACTCAACAGCTGAAAGATCGATCGCTAGATGTTGCTCG
>CAZEHI010000082.1:0-1753 GCA_964512355.1 uncultured Candidatus Saccharibacteria bacterium
ATGTTTTTTTCTTTTAAGAGAATGGCTAGGAGCCGGTCTAAGCCAATAGCAATTCCTCCGTGAGGAGGAACTCCATATTTAAAAGCAGTTAACAAATGACTGAATTTTCTTTCAACATCCTTTTCCCGATGTCCTAATACCTCAAAGACGGTCTTTAACACTTCTGGCCGATGTGATCTTAAGCTTCCTCCCCCAATTTCATATCCATTTAAAGCAACATCATACTGAAAAGCTTTAATTTCTCCAGGAGATTCCTTAATTTTTTGACAATTATTTTCCTGCGGACGAGTAAAAGGATGATGCATTGTCGTCCATCCTTTTCGCGAAGATTGCTTTTCAAACATTGGAAAATCAACAATAAAAGCAAAAGCTAATTCTTCATTATTATTTTTATCCTTCCGTAAATCCGGACAATCTGTTTTATACTTCTTCATCGAATCCGCATAAGAAATTCGCGGGAAAAGAGTAAAAGTAATTTTCTTTTCCGGGAAAATATCTTTAACTAAATCAACCATTAATTTTTCAACAAGTTTTAAAATATCTTCCTGTTCAACAAAAGACATTTCTAAATCAAGCTGAGTGAATTCTGGCTGTCGATCCGCTCGCGAGTCTTCATCTCGAAAGCAGCGGGCAATTTGAAAATATCTTTCCAAGCCAGCGACCATTAACAATTGCTTATATTGCTGAGGGCTTTGAGGAAGGGCATAAAAATTACCAGGGTGAATCCGGGAAGGGACTAAAAAATCTCTTGCTCCTTCCGGAGTTGATTTGGTCAAAATTGGAGTCTCAACTGATATAAAATCTCTCTTGGTTAAAAATTTCTGAATGAAGTCAAAAACTTTTTGTCTAAATATTAAATTTTTCCTTAAACGATTCCTTCGTAAGTCGAGATAACGATATTTTAATCTTTCTTCCTCCTTAATTTCTTTTCCGTCTTCCTCAATTGAAAAAGGAAGAGTTTTCGCTTCGGATAAAATAATCAGTTCTTTAATTTTTACTTCAACATCACCACTTTCTATTTTTTTGTTTATCATTTCCTTCGGGCGCTTCTTTACTTCGCCAACAACTTCTATTACCCACTCCGAACGAAGATCACTAGCTCGATTAAGATTCTGATCAAGAACCAACTGAACCACGCCTGAGCGATCTCTTAAATCAACAAAAATTAACTTCCCATGATCACGATAATGATTTATCCACCCCGCTAATTTTACTGATTTATTTAAATGTTCAGAGATGTCAGAAATTTTTGTCCTCTGCATAATTATTTTAAATATTCTTTGATTTTTTCCACTGTTTCCTGAGGGTTATAATTAGCCTTTATAATATACTCCGCCGCTCCTAATTTCATTGCCTCTTCTTGAGTAGAGGGATCACTATAATTTGAAAAAGCAATTACTGGAATAGAAGAAATCTCCGGATTTTTCTTAGCTCGTCTCAAAAACTCCAGGCCATTTTCGTGGGGCAAGAGAATATCCAAAAGTATTAAATCTGGCTTAAATTCTTGGGCTTTCTTGATTCCTTCTTTGACAGTATTGGCAACTAATACATTTAATGCCGACCGAGCAAACTTGTCTTTATACATATTAATCAGCATAACTTCATCTTCAACAAGAAGAATTTTGTTTTTAGTCATATTATAAGGTTAATTTAAATTAGTAATTAAACACTCCCTCTAAATATTCTCTTTTAGCTAATGGACTCGAGGAGATTCGAACTCCTGACCTCCACATTGCAAATGTGGCGCTCTACC
>CAZEHI010000083.1:0-1675 GCA_964512355.1 uncultured Candidatus Saccharibacteria bacterium
GAAAATGTAGCTTCATAGGAGCCACTACCAATAATCCAAATAGTAAGGCCGATAAACTATATTCTCCCCACTTGCCTTTTGTCCATCTTGGTATCAGCTGGATAAAATTAGCTATACAAAAAGGATACATTGGCCCAGAATCGAACGTACTCACTGTCCAAGAATCTTATTTAAACAAAGCCATGGAAATTGCTAAAAACAATAAAATCACTTGTGAGTATTCTGGGATAGCCGGTTTAGCGTTGATGTTGCAGATAGGGGCTAAAGTTAAGAAAGGCAAAAAGATGCTTATTGTAAATACAGGAAAAACAATCTTTCCTGAATGAATTTCGGTTTCCTTTGTTAGAGAAGAGATCGGTGACACGCAACTGTAATTATAATAGTCGATTTTGCGTCACTTTTGTCACTTTTTAGCTTGCTCGAGACCCGTCGTTGTATTATACTAAAAACAAGATAGAAAGCCCTTATTGGGCTTGTTATTCAGTGGATTCGAGCTCTAGGTAGCGAGGGGAGCAGGTTTGTGCTCGATTCGAGAAACCGGAACCGATATCTAAAAATAGAGGATTGCTAAAATATCGTTTTTCGATATATTAAAGGATGTTTTTTCATATTATGAATAAAAAAATTTATCCAACAAAATTAAAATCTGGTGACGATGTAAGAATTATTGCCCCTTCTCATTCTCTAGCAATTGTCTCAAAAGAATTAAGAAAAATCGCTAGTGATAGGTTTTTGGATTTAGGATTAAAGCTCAGTTTCGGAAAACATTTAGAAGAAAAAGACGAATTTGCATCTTCTAGCATAGAATCTCGTGTAGAAGATTTGCATAACGCATTTCGAGATAAAAATATTAAAGCTATTATCACGGTTATTGGCGGTTCTAACAGCAACCAGTTATTAAAATATTTGGATTGGGATTTGATAAAGAGCAATCCGAAAATATTTTGCGGTTATTCTGACATTACTGTCTTAAATAATGCGATTTTTACCAAAACAGGATTAATCTCTTATTCTGGACCTCACTATTCAACTTTTGGTCAAGAATTTTATTTCGATTACACATTAGATTATTTTAAAAAGTGTCTTTTTTCAGAAGAGGCATTCGAAATTATTCCCAGCGAACAATGGAGCGATGATTCTTGGTACAAAAATCAAAAAGCGAGAAATCTTATTAAGAACGATGGTTTCCTCGTTATCAATAAAGGCAGAGCTTCGGGCACTATTCTTGGGGCAAATCTTTGTACTCTTAATTTATTACAAGGCACGGAGTATTTCCCAGACCTTCAAAATTCAATTTTGTTTATTGAGGACGATACGGGATCATTACCACATACATTTGACCGAGATCTGCAATCGCTTATTCATCTTCCGAGTTTTGGTGGCGTTAAGGGCATTGTGATTGGCAGGTTTCAAAAGGCAAGCGAAATGAGAAATGAGTTATTAGTGAAAATAATCAAAACAAAGAAAGAATTGGATAAATTACCTGTTATGGCAAATGTTGATTTCGGACATACCGATCCCAGAATTACTTTTCCTATTGGTGGTGAAGCTAATTTAACTATTGAAGATAAAAAAATAAAACTAGAATTAATAAGACATTAAAGAAAAATAAAGTAACATTAGACTGTAATTATAATAGTCGATTTTGTGTCACTTTTGTCACTTTTTAGCTTGC
>CAZEHI010000084.1:0-1662 GCA_964512355.1 uncultured Candidatus Saccharibacteria bacterium
TAATTACAAAAGCAATATATTCCTTTCTTGTATTAATGTTTTCTTCCTCTTATTTAGAAAGTACAATCATCTTAAGATTTTGTCAAACAATAAAGAGTGGTCAGATCTAACTATTCAAAGCCGCCAAATTGTCTTTTCTGCCTAAGGCAATATTGCTTGCCCGAGAATTATTGCGCTCATGGGCCACTGGCCGGGCGTCTTCTTTAATGATCGAAGGCGGGCTAATAAAATCGGCGAGGGCAACGGGGATTTGGACCGGTAATTTCGGTATTGTTGTCAGATTGACTGGCAACGACAATCTATTCAATTAAATCATTTGGCCCGGGAAACTAGTTGAAAAATGTCCGGCTTTTGCTATAGTAGAACATTACTAATTTAAAGGAGAAATGGATCGGGATTATTTTATTAAACTTACGAGTGCTTTATACGAAGTGACTGAATTTCTTCCAGAAGAAGAACCGCTGCGTTTTGATTTGCGGAGTCGGGCTAACAAAATTCTCATTGATTTAGCCCCTTATCATTTTTCCCAAAATAATATTCCTTCTTCTACGGCAATAAACGTCAGAAAGAACGTTGAGATTATAGAGAGCTTATTTGCTTTAGCCCGGAAACAAGATTGGATTGCCGAAGATAATTTTTTCATTCTTGAAAAGGAATATCGGCAGTTGAAAAATAGTTTGCTTCCGGCTGAAAAGAATGCTTTAGGGGAAAGAAGAGAGAAGAAAGCTTCCCCTGCTTTTTCTTTTGAAGAAAGAGCAGATTCTAGCCAAAGTCGGTTCTCGACTCCAACTCAAGTTAAAAATCGGAAATTAGATAAAATTACCGAAAGGCAAAAAAAGATTTTAAAAATGATTCGTTTTCATCCTCAGGCAGGAATTAGTGAAATTAAGAAGGAATTTTCTGATTTAAGTAAAAGAACAATTCGCCGCGATTTGGAAAAATTAGCTGGTGAGCATTTAATTAAGAAAAGCGGGGAAGGCGTAAGCACGTCATACCAAATTGTTCCTGTGGATAAAACCTGAATTACTCCGGACAGGGTATTTTTTCTCTTTATCCTCTTTTGTCCGGGAAGAGAGTTGTCCGGACAATATCGTGTCCGGATTAAAAAGAAATAACGGGGTGTGGACAAAAAGAGAAAATGTCCGGACAGGAAAATAATAATCCGGACAAACATTATTTAATTTTTATTGATGGATTCCCGAAAAAAATTTAGTCGAATTTATAATCAACAAGTCGAAGAAATATATCGATTTATTTTTTTGAAAGTTGAATCAAGAGAAACAGCCGAAGATCTGACGGCGGAAGTGTTCCGCCGGGGCTGGCTTTCTTTTCGCCGCGGCCTTGACCCGAAATCTTCCCAAGAAGAGATTAAACAGCCAAGAGCTTTTCTTTATCATTTAGCCCGTTACATTATTATTGACTATTACCGCCGCCGTCCTTCTTTAAATACCGTTTCTCTGGAGGAGAAAAAGGATTTACCCGATAAAAGGCCGGGAATAGAAGAACAGCAAGAAGTAGTTCTTGATGCGGACAGGGTTCGGAGGGCTCTTGCTTCGGTTAAAGACGATTACCGGGAGATTTTGGTTCAATACTACATTAATGACCTTTCTTTGCGCCAGATTGCTGAAAATTCAGGCCTGGAGGGTTCCGTAGTTATCAATC
>CAZEHI010000085.1:0-1639 GCA_964512355.1 uncultured Candidatus Saccharibacteria bacterium
CTTTAAAAAAAGTAGTTAAAATAGGATTAACTTTAAACTGCGAAATTCTTCCTTTGACAAAATTTGATCGCAAGAGTTATTTTTATCCAGATCTTCCGAAAGGATATCAAATATCGCAATATGATCTCCCTCTATGTGAAAATGGGTATCTAGATCTCAAAAATAATCGTCGTATTCATATTCAAAGGATTCATTTGGAAGAGGATGCCGGGAAGCTTATTCATGATCAACAAAATAATAGTTTGGTTGATTTTAATCGAGCCGGCGTTCCTCTTATGGAATTAGTGACAGATCCTGACTTCCAAAGCGGAGAGGAAGTGCGCCAGTTTGCCAGGGAATTACAGTTAATCTTGCGATATTTAGGGGTTTCGGATGCTGATATGGAGAAAGGAGAGATGAGGATAGAAGCAAATATCTCCGTTCAGCCCGCGAAGGCAAAATTTGCTTCGGGGACGAAAGTAGAAATCAAAAATCTAAATTCTTTTAAAGCAGCCAAAGAAGCGATTGAATATGAAATTAAAAGGCAAACGCAGAGAATAAAAAATGACGAACAAGTTGTTCAAGAGACGAGAGGCTGGGACGGAAAAAAAACTATTTCTCAGAGAATTAAAGAAGGATCGGCTGATTATCGTTATCTTCCTGAACCAGATCTCCCTTCTATCAAGTGGGATGAAAATTCTATTGACCAAATTAGAAATCAATTAGAAGAACTCCCTTCGCAAAAGAGGCAGCGGCTTGTCTCTCAATATAATTTGTCAGCAGAACAAAGCGAAGTTCTGGTGAAAGAAATATCCTTAGGAGATTATTTTGAGAAGGCCAGTAGCGAATTAGAAAATTGGCTAAGAATTAAAAAGATTGATAAATTACAAAATGCTTCTCCAAATAAGTTATTAGCTAATTATTTAATCTCTAATTTATTGGGGTTGTTAAAAGGGCGCTCAATAAAAGATAAAGATTTTTTGATTACGCCGGAAAATTTCGGAGAATTGATTACTCTTATTATAGAAAAGAAAATTGGTTCAATGATTGCCAAAGACATCTTGAATGAGATGTTTAAGACAGGGAAAGATCCATCAAGTATTATCGAGGGAAGGGGATTGCTTCAAAGTTACGGGGAGGAGCAAATTGAGAAAAAAGTGAAGGAAGTTATAAAGGAGAATAAACAAGCAGTAGAAGATTATCGAAAAGGGAAAAAGTCGGCCATCCAATTTTTATTAGGGCAATTAATGCAACGTACTCAAGGGAAAATTGATCCTAAAGTAGGAGAAAAAATTATTAAACAATTTTTAAAAAATTAACATTGTTAAGGAGCCAAAAAACTACTCTTAGCAAAAGAGTAGTTTTTTATTGGAGGAAAGCGGCAATTAATTTTTTTGCTTCTGAGAAATTATCAATCCAGTAAATACTCTCGTCATTTTTAAACCAAGTTATTTGTTTTTTGGCAAAGTGTTCAATATCTTTCTGCAATTTCTTTTTCATAATTTCTTTATCTATTTCTCCACGAAGATATCGAGACACCCAACGATATTCTAGTCCGAAATTGTCTAATCTTTTCCAAGAAATACCTCGATTGTGAAAATCTTTAACTTCTTTGATCATTCAATCGCGAAGATGCTTATCTAATCTTTGTATGATTTTT
>CAZEHI010000086.1:0-1624 GCA_964512355.1 uncultured Candidatus Saccharibacteria bacterium
ATCAATCTTATTAATAACCGGCAAAATGGTTAAATTTTGCTGTTGGGCCAATTTCAGATTAGTGATTGTTTGTGCTTGAATTCCTTGAGTCGCATCAACTAGCAAAACAGCTCCCTCAACTGCCGCTAAGGCCCGAGAAACTTCATAAGCAAAGTCAGTATGCCCAGGAGTATCAATTAGATTGAGGACATAAGATTGTCCGGCAAATTGATATTGCATTCGAACTGGATGCATTTTTATGGTAATTCCTTTCTCTTGTTCTAAATTCATCCGATCAAGATATTGATCATGCATCTTTTTCGGGAGAATTGTTGCTGTCTTTTCCAAAAAACGATCAGCAAGAGTAGATTTTCCGTGATCGACATGGCTAATTATTACAAAATTTCTAATTTTATCCGCTGATGACATAGCTACTTTTTAAATTCAGCCAATAACGATTTTTTAATTGCCCCAAGCTCAGAAGATCTTAAAATCCAACTGCTTAATACGTAAACTATTATCCCGCCGCCGCCAGCAATCAAAGTCTGCTTTAATAGCCCGAGTAAAGTTTCCATGTTGACCATTGGCGCCGTCTTATAAAGGAGAAAATAAGTTGCCACCGCCATAATCAGCGTAGCTAAAAATATTTTTGCTGTTGAAATAGCAATTTTTTGAAAAGATAATTTTTTTAGCCTTCGTTGTAGTACACAAAACAGTAAAATAAATTGAATTATCCCAGAAATAGAAAAAGCCAAAGGCAGAGCAATAATTCTAATATCAGTAATTCCCGAAAGTCTCAACCAATTGCTAATCCAAATCTGTAAAGGACATCCAAGCCTAAGCCCTCCAACCAACAAGAGTGCAAGCCCTATTCCCAAAGGAATAATAAGAATATTAATCAAGGCTGGAGTTCTGGTATCACGAAAAGCTCCAAAGGCCTTAGAAATTAAAGTAATCAAGGCCTGAGAGAATATGCCCAAAGCGAAAATTCCTAGGCAGGCAGCTGTCAATCGTGTATCTTGCCAATCAAACTGGCCGGCCCCCAAAATAATTCTCACTAATTGCGCTCGGAGAATGAAGAAAAGAATACTGATGGGGATAATTAAGAATAATATTTGGGTAAATGTTTTTTGTAAATTATTGATAAAATCTTTTTTTCTTTTCCGGGTAAAAGCCAAAGAAAGAACTGGGAAAGCGGCTGTAGCAAAAGACGCTCCAATTAAACGGATAAGCGCCTGGCTAAAATCAGCAGCCAAATTATAAACGGCAATACTCCCCACTGCTAAAGTTGAGGCAACAGCAGTAAAAACAAGAAGATTAATTTGAGAAGCGATTACTCCAAAGACGCGGGGCCCAGCTATTTTTATTGACTTTTTGATTTGAGCATAACGCCAAACAATTTTAAAACTCGGCCGAAATCCCAAAGATAAGAGAGCTGGAATTTGCAAAGCCAAATGTAAAAACCCGCCCAAAACGACGCCCCAAGCTAATCCTGTTAAGCCACAAAAAGGAACCAGAAAAATAAGGACTACAGGAAGAACAGTTCCTTGATACGACCATGGGAGATATAGAAGTTCTGGAGCCAGTGAAAGCCCCTGCTAAGATAGAGGAAGTGACTCTTATTGCTCACATAGCAGAATTAGAA
>CAZEHI010000087.1:0-1562 GCA_964512355.1 uncultured Candidatus Saccharibacteria bacterium
ATAAGGGATAAAAACATAATCAGCCCCCTGATTAAGAATATCGTAGGTCATCCAATCATAAAAAACATCAAACGGCCCCAACGATATGTCGGATGTAATATCAATACCCCCAATATTATCCGTTATCCTCAAAATATCTTCGGCTAAAAGAGTTTTCTTAGAAAGATCTGTCTCATAGATTTCGCAACCTATTATTTCTAAAGCTTTTTTGATCTTACCAACCGTTCTATAGTCAATTAAAATTTTAAGATTAGGCAATTTATACTTCCTCAACATTTGCTGTACTGAATTTGCGGCTGACCCCGAGCTAATCATAGACATTTGTGGTAATTCTGAAATTCTTCCTTCTTTTTTAGATTCTAACAATCTCTTATAAGTAACCACCATTTCCCAAGCCATGCGATCTTTATGTGTCCCAGTCGGATTAATGCTTTCGTCTTTCAAATAAACATTATCAAAACCAGGCACTCTAATCTTCTTGGTCGAAGTAGACGGCCAGCGAGGATTATCCGGTGGGAATTCTGGTCTATCGGGATTATTCTCGGATGGAATCACTATTGATTCCATTATTTTTTCTTCCTCTTTTGACAAAGCCATATATTTTGTTTTTATATTACCAAACGGCGCTTAAAGGAATATTAACATTCTAATTCTAGCGGGGTGCTTGGAAAATAACCTTGAAAAACGTTGAAAATACAAAATTATAAATCCCCTTCTGTAAATACTTTTATCCCTTTCTTTTTAAATAGAGCTGTTGCAACTCCGTCTCCTTTTCTTCTACGATTACTCAATTTACCATTTACCTCTTTCCACTGAAAAGCTTGCCCGCAACCGCAAGACGGACTCCCTTGTTTTAGTATAGCGATTTTGATATTAAATATTTTTGCTATTTCTAATGCTTGTTTAGCTCCAAGAATATAATGCTTTGTCCAATCTTCCCCTTTTCGATTAATTACTTTTGCTTTTCCGGAAATAACCATCGCTCCATCTCCCCCTTTAATACCACTTCCGGCTCGCGGAGTTTTTAAGCCGCCTAATTGTTCTGGACAGACAGGAATCAAAACCTCCTTCTTAGTTAATTTAAGAACTTTCTCGTTCGGTTTGCTTTTGGAGTCAAAACGACACCTTATTCCTAATAAACAAGCGCTACAAAGTTTCATAATAACATTGATATTAAAATAACCCCTTCTCGGTCACACTAGCTACAATTTTAATTCTATCATATTTGTTTTCCCAGATTCATCTTTGCTCTTAAAAATCAAAATATTAGGTTTAACCATAATATTTGGATCGCCCTCTTCTTTTGGGTCTAATATTTCGGCTATCCCCTGTATTTGCATGGTGCCTTCTCTTGTCTGACTATCTATCACTAAGCAAACATTTGGATTGTCTAATAGATTCTTAAATTTCAACGAATCAGATCTCGCAGAGATATAAATATTCAAATCATCATCGATAGCATAATTAACGGTTGCGGCCCACGGCTTATCTTTGCAAGAAGTAGCAATTACACAATATTGATGTTCTTTTAACCATTTTTTAATAAATTCTTTTTCCATTAA